>NZ_JARPLC010000057.1:12066-29656 GCF_032350395.1 Limnospira sp. PMC 289.06 | reverse complement strand
GCATTGGTGGCATTTGGTATTTTATCCATCACTACAACGCATCATTACCTCTTTAGTACTACCATGAATACCTCGACCAGATACCCAGAGCCTTAGAGGGGTTAAAACGTTCTGTTTATATGGGCATTCCATCTTTAGATTTTTCCTATCCACCGCGGTACTTTTAAAGGTCTATGTAGGTGCCTCATCCAAACCCCTACTTTTCCCCTTGCCCTTTTGGGCGTAGCGTTTCAACCTATTTCGCTACCTGCTCATTGCGATGGTTCAAGTCAGACATTCAGATTTCCTTAATCATGGATGGTTGGCAGTGGTCGCGTCTTGATAGTAGGTTTGATCTCACGCCTTCCGTTCCCCGCTTTAGTCCTAGAGTTATGAGTTCTCAAACCGGGGGTGGCTATCGCCGTTACCCTCAACGTTTGTTACAAAACTGTTAAGAATTGTAACAACGTATGTTGACCCTGGGTTCCTTGCCTGGTTTTGGTATCAAAATGATACAAAAAGTCGGGACATATAAACAGTTATGAGGTCGCTCAGGGGAGACTCCCTTATATCCAACCAAGGGGCTGGAACCCTCACGCTTGCTGTTATTTCAAGCATTCATTGCAGCTCTATTTGATGCCTAAACGTCTCGCACGGATTACTAGAGCGTACCACAAAGGGAACAAAGTATCTGGGGCGGCGCTCAAGGCTGCCAGGAATGCCACATCCAGAAAGCTGGCTGAGACTTTGTTTAAGGCTCTGTGGGATATGCGATAATCCTACTTTAAAGGTTGGCTTATAAAGGCCCCGCTGATTTGTTGGTCAAGCGGGGCTTTTTACTGTTGAAAGTTAGAGTGTAGGATAGAAAAACAGTTAGAATGGTTAATCAGCTTGTTCCAAGACTTATAGCTAATTTTAGGATTCCGTGACCGAACCAACTTCCACCCCCCCTTTTAAATTCGATCCCGTTGAAGATGCTTTAGCCGAC
The DNA here is from genome assembly GCF_032350395.1 of Limnospira sp. PMC 289.06. Classification (NCBI taxonomy): domain Bacteria; kingdom Bacillati; phylum Cyanobacteriota; class Cyanophyceae; order Oscillatoriales; family Sirenicapillariaceae; genus Limnospira; species Limnospira sp. PMC 289.06. The sequence goes on along the minus strand of NZ_JARPLC010000057.1, from coordinate 28,689 downwards.
TTGAAAGCCGGACGCTGTATCGTGGTTGTGGACGATGAACACCGGGAAAATGAAGGTGATCTCATCTGTGCGGCTAATTTTGCTACGCCCAACCTGATTAATTTTATGGCGGTGGAAGCCAGAGGATTAATATGTTTAGCCCTAACAGGCGATCGCCTCGACCAACTAGATCTTCCGCTGATGGTGACAAAAAACACCGATAGCAACCAAACCGCCTTCACGGTCAGCATCGACGCTTCCCCCCAAATGGGAGTCAGCACCGGAATTTCCGCCGAAGATCGCGCCCGGACTATTCAAGTGGCGATCCAACCGCAGACTAAACCAGAGGATCTGCGTCGTCCGGGTCATATTTTCCCCCTGCGGGCTAAAGAAGGGGGAGTGCTAGAAAGGGCTGGTCATACAGAAGCAGCCGTAGACCTAGCGCGACTGGCGGGTTTATATCCGGGTGGGGTGATTTGCGAAATTCAAAACCCCGACGGGTCAATGGCGCGACTGCCACAATTGATCGAATATGCTAAAACCCATAATCTCAAGTTGATCAGCATTGCTGACCTAATTAGCTATCGGCTACAGCACGATCGCTTTATTATTCGCGAAGCCGTCGCCAAACTTCCCACCCAATTCGGGGATTTTCTCATTTATGCCTACCGTAACACCCAGGATAATAGCGAGCACGTCGCCCTAGTGAAAGGAGATCCGGCTACATTTGGTGATATTCCCGTCATGGTTAGGGTTCACTCTGAATGTTTAACGGGGGATGCTTTCGGTTCCCTACGCTGCGACTGTAGGATGCAACTACAAACGGCCTTAAAAATGATTAATCATGCTGGGGCTGGGGTGGTAGTTTATCTCAAACAAGAAGGGCGCGGTATTGGTTTAATCAATAAACTTAAAGCCTATTCTCTGCAAGATATGGGGCTTGATACCGTCGAGGCTAACGAACGCCTCGGCTTTCCTCCTGACCTACGCAATTATGGCATGGGGGCGCAAATTCTTAATGATATTGGTGTCCGACAGATCCGCCTAGTCACTAATAATCCTCGTAAAATTGCGGGACTCAAGGGTTATGGTATTGAGATTGTCGATCGCGTCCCATTATTGATTGAGGCGACCGATTATAATTCCGTTTATCTGGCAACCAAGGCACAAAAATTAGGTCATCTTTTACTGCAAACCTATTTGGTCACAGTGGCGGTTAAATGGCATCATTCACCCCAAGCCACCTGGGAAGCCGCAGAGGAAATGGGGGAAACTTTTATCCCTTCTACTATGTCCGTCCTCAAGTCGGCGGCGGAACTTTATTCCTATGGCGATCGCATCGAAAAATTACAGAGTATCGCCCATACTTATGACCTGCTACTTCAGGAAGAAACTCGTCCCGTCGCCGTGGCTTTATTTGGTCAAGCAGACCTAGTTTTTCATCTCGGTCTAGATCAACCATTATTAGCATCACCCGACTGGTATCAATATCCTGACCATCCCTATGTCAATGCTATCCAACAGATACTTGATCATATTGTGGCTTTATCAGATTTGCAACGGTTGGAGTTTCTCATTGCTTCCGGTCATGACCCTTTAACCAGTCTCAAGGGTCAATTAAAACGTCAGGCTTTCCCCTTATCAACCCTTCCCGGTTCCTTATGCGATCGCCTGGAGTTGCAAACAATTTATAGTTTTTCATGGTAAGTAATTCCCTGGTGCTAATTAACTCTAATTCAACATACCTAATGGCATCATAAATTCACCTTAATTACCAATTAACTACCTGGTCTCATCGCCAGGTTTGTTAATTTTTAAAACAAAACCTTGTGCTTGGGCAATATTGAGATATAATGCCCTCCGTTTTTTGATGGGATTACTATCAAGACCAGTTCCCATAATTAGCCTTACTCAGAGACTTTTGGGAATTGGGGCTTGCCGATTTTACCAATTACATATTAAAATGCTGTTTACTAAAAATCTCAGATTTGGGAGCAAAAAATGAGCAATTTAAACCTGTTTTTGGGCGTGCAAAGTACAGCGGGTCAGACTGTTGAGTGGTCTTTTAGCGTGGCAATTATCATGATTTTGTGCAATGTATTTGCCATTGTTATTGGTTATTATGGCATCTCTAAAGAAAATCGTGGCCAAGGTCCTGCCCTTCCCGTTTCCTTGCCCCGCATTTTTACTGGGTTTGGTTTTCCCGAACTCCTCGCCACCGCCAGCTTAGGTCATCTCATCGGTGCAGGTGTCATCCTCGGCTTGGCTAATGCCGGAGTGCTGTAGCAGCCATAGTCACCCTCAAATAAACAGTAATGGGAGCAAAATGCTCCCTAATTTCCTGATGTGATAGCTAGGGTTAATTAGCCGTTAAGTGTCGGTAAATATTATTAAAATTAACCCTTTCCCAACCTTACTTAACTCAAGGAAAGCGATCGCCTAAACATTCACCGCATCTTCCTGTAGCCTTAATTGCTCAATTAACCCTATTGACTCCCCATGGCTTGTGCAGCAGGGGTGAGGCCATAACTGGTAACTATGGCCAGTGTTAACTGTTAACTGTAGTTGTTACAATAGAACAGGGGGAAAGTGATTAACCCCCCGGTAAAGATAACGTATGCCTTGTGTGTAGTTACAGCAAGGGATTCAAGGGAGGCGTTCATGCAGGCAGGTTGGCGGATAGGATCGATATTTGGTATTCCACTGTATATCGACTCCTCATGGTTTGTCATCGTCGTATTGGTGACATTACTCAATAGTCAGGAATATGTGCAATGGGGAGAACTATTATCCTGGGGCGCAGGTTTAGCAGTGGCGCTGCTGCTGTTTGGTTCTGTTCTTCTCCACGAGTTAGGACACAGCTTGATTGCCAAATCTCAAGGCATTCAGGTCAATTCCATCACCCTATTTTTATTTGGAGGCATTGCTTCCATTGAGAAAGAATCAAAAACACCCGGTCAGGCTTTCCAAGTAGCGATCGCCGGTCCCTTAGTCAGTTTAGCCCTATTTTTTGTACTCACCGCATTAGCCCAAAGTTTACCAGAACCCAACCTAGTGCGAGAAATAGCCCAACGCATCGGGGAAATTAACCTCGTCCTAGCCATATTTAATTTAATACCCGGTTTACCCCTAGACGGTGGACAGGTACTCAAAGCCACAGTTTGGCAGATTACCGGAAGTCGGTTTGCTGGAGTACGTTGGGCAGCCAGAAGCGGACAATTTCTAGGTTGGGGGGCAATTTTCCTAGGTCTATTTGCCCTATTCGCCGCCAGTAACTATAGCGGTCTGTGGATTGCCTTAATTGGTTTGTTCGTTATCCGTAACGCTAGTTCATACTCGCGAATGAGCGATTTGCAGGAAACCTTGCTCAAAATTCAAGCTAGTGATGTGATGAGCCGTGAATTTCGAGTCATTGATGCTGAGATGACCCTGCGACAATTTGCCGATGATTATTTGATTTGTGCCTCGTCCATTCCAGTATTTTTTGCCGCCTCGTCGGGTCGCTATCGGGGATTCGTATCTGTGGACAAGTTGCGAATGATCGAACGTAGTCAATGGGAAACACAGACCTTGAATGATATTGTCACACCCCTAGATCAGTTAATTGCAGTCCCAGAAAAAGCCCTACTGGTGGAAGTAATTAATAAAATGGAATCCCAAGGACTTCCTCGAATCACAGTTTTATCCCCGGCCGGAGCTGTATCAGGCATAATAGATCGTGGGGATGTCGTTAGGGCTGTGGCTAAATATCTAAAAGTTCCTATTCCCGAAGCTAATATTAAACGGATCAAAGAAGATGGTAGTTATCCCCCTGGACTTCCCCTAGATGCGATCGCTAAAACCGCCGCCTCCTACACCGAGAATTGAGGCACAAATTTGGCGATCTGCTCCCATTCAGCCTCAGTTAAGGGTTGGGTGTCTAATTGGATGCCAAAGCGATCGGTAGCCGCCATAATTAAAGCCTCTATGACATCCTGTAATCCCATAGATAACAATGGTGGGGATGCCGGATGAGTCCCAAAGACATGGGATTGTAGATCTGGGTCAGGAGTTAAACGCATAGAGCCATGTTGAAGCACCGCCCGACCTCGACACAGTTGAGCGCTACCAATGAGTTTATAACCCGTCTCTAGGACTAAATCCGCTCCGGTTGCCGTCCCAAAACAGTTAGGATGATGAATATAGCCCCGTCCCGCAGAACCATAATCGAGATTAAATCCTAGCGATCGCCATCCAGTGATTAAAAACTCGCTAATGTGTCGGTAAATTTGCGATCGTGACCCAGACAAACCCGAAGTCACCACCGCATAAGTCAGATCCCCTTGATGCAGCACTCCCCGTCCTCCACTAGGGCGGCGCACCAATTCAATAGGCTGATTGTGCCATTGCAAATTCTGCCAAAATTCCGGCCAGCGCCGTTGATGATAACCCAGAGAAATAGCTACAGGTTGCCAAGTATAAAACCGCAATGTCGAGGGATGACACCCCTGTTCATGTTGTGATAGTAACCAGCTATCTATCGCCATTTGTAGCCGCCCCGAAGCCTCAGTCAGAGGAATTAAACGCCAGACAGAATTATCAGTAGACATAACTAGACCCCCTTTGACAGATTGATGCTGTGCCCATCTCAGAGTTACCCTAGAATTGATTGGGTAGTATGTGCAAAAAAAACCCCCTTCGACTTCGCTTAGGGGGATGTTGCAGAAACCCAAATCGTGATTTGGGCATCCCAGTCTATTTGATGGCCTCTCTCATGTCAAGTCACAGGAATGCCAAATTCCTCTATGAGGATATCGTCATTATCATCGGCGATCGTGGCAACAATGGTAATGACTCGTGATATTTCCCCTGGCGTAATGCCAGCTAAAGTGCGGGTAGTCAGAACCACAACTTGATTATTAGTGATGGCAAAATGGGATTCAAACGTCGAAAGCCAATTCATTTCCAGCAGCCTCTTCATCAGCTGCTCCTCATTTTTGACTGGGAATTGCAGAATAGGAGACCACACTGTTAGCGTATCATCTTCCGTTTCTCCCGTCAGTTGTACAAACACTGTGACACTACCATACTGAAATTTCCAGAGATGGCCTGCGTCACTCTGACCAACCATCACTTTCTGGTCTTGGGCTAAACCCGCAATCACGGTTTCAATTTCTTCAGTGTAGCCAATACTAGAGCGATCGTCAATACTGATGTCGTCAGTCATATGTTCAGGCATAGTGTCCAGGTTAGTCTGATTTGTCGATGTCATAGCAAATCTGTTTATTAAGTGTTCTTGAGCCTCTATTTACTCTATTTAACAGTATCACCTGCTAGAGTGTGCTTCTTGTGAGCGATCCAGTATTTACTCACAAAGTGCTGTTCGGTGCTGATTCCTTCAAATCCTACCTGAGAGAGGCGATCGCTCAAGTCATCCGTAATATAATGGCGATAATAAGGCTCATGGAACATCACCGAAAAATTCTCCATCATCTCCTTAAACTCAGGAGAATCAATAGCCTGAATCGAATCACAAATAACAAATACCCCTCCCGGTTGCAGTACCCGATAAGCCTCCTCAATCACCTTCTGACGCGCTACTGGGGGCAGTTCGTGAAACAAAAACACAGAAGTAATACCATGAAAATAGTTATCCTGATAGGGTAAAGCCTCCCCATTGGCTTGGATTAATTGAGGTAGTTCTCCGGGAATTGGCGATAACAATTGATTAGCCTTGCGTAAATAAGCCGCCGACAAATCTACCCCGTATAAACTAGCCTTGGGAAAAGTAGCTCGGATAAACTTTAAAGTGCGCCCCGTACCACAAGCCACATCTAGCACCCGTAATCCCCTAGCCGAAACACCCTCAAAAGCCTGTAAACCAGCTTTTAGAGGCCCTAATACCCGCCGCCTCATCGCATCTGCGCCACCATTAAACAGGATATCAACTCCCAGATCATACAAATTCGCCGACCAATCACTCAAATAGCCATCAGTCTGATGATGGAAATTCTGGAGGTAGTAACGAGGATAGCCCACCGTATCAATTTCCGGCGAAAATTCTTGATATCGCTTCTGATTAGCGCGTTCTTGCATTTGCAGCATATCCCACCATAACAGGGGATAGTAGCGCAATATATCTTCTATGGGGGTATCAAACAAAATCGAGGTAGGATACAACCCTGTTTGCGCTTCCTGCCAATCGGTTTGATATATTTGCTCCAACGATGCCCGAATTTGGTTAATCACCTCTGGTTTCAGAGGTTGAGGTTTACGCTCTGGGGTCGGTGGTGCTACCATCTCCAGCACTTGATTGCTCAAAGTTTTATGAGCCAAACTTAAAACGCTCTTGCTGTACTGAAACGCCTGATAAGTTAATTGAGTTAAGGGATCTGACATGACCAGTGAAAAATCTCGAAATGTTAAGAATTGTAATTGATTTTAACAATTTTATCGAATCGGGGGGGTTAAACAAAAAATCACCCCCAGAGGGGGGTGACTGGCTAAGTCTCAGAATAGAAGTTCTGAAGATTAGCAATCGTAGTAGAGAGAAAACTCAAACGGGTGAGGACGTAACCGCATGGGGTTAACCTCATTATCGAGTTTGTAGGAAATCCAGTTAGTGATAAAGTCTTCCGTAAACACCCCACAATCGGTGAGGAAGGCATGATCATTTTCCAGAGCTTCGAGAGCCAATTCCAAAGAACCAGGAGTTGAAGGAATCTTGCGGAGTTCTTCAGGAGTGAGATCATAGATATCCACATCCAGAGGTTCGCCGGGGTCAATTTCGTTCTTAATGCCATCAATACCCGCACAGAGCATAGCTGCAAAGGCGAGGTAGGGGTTAGCAGTAGCATCAGGACAGCGGAACTCAAAACGCTTGGCTTTAGGGCTATCTCCAGCCAGAGGAATCCGAACCGAAGCCGAGCGGTTTCCTTGGGAATAAGCCAAGTTAACCGGAGCTTCAAAACCAGGAACCAGACGCTTATAGGAGTTAGTGGTTGGGTTAGTCAGAGCCAACAAAGCCGGAGCGTGTTTGAGAATACCACCGATATAGTGCAAAGCCATTTGGCTCAATCCAGCATAGCCATCTCCTGCAAACAAAGGCTGACCATCTTTCCAGAGTGACTGGTGAGTGTGCATACCAGAACCATTATCGTTAAAAACTGGTTTAGGCATGAAGGTGACGGTTTTGCCGTACTTTTTAGCAACGTTCTTGATGACATATTTGTAAACCATCAAGTTATCAGCAGCTTCTACCAGGGTTCCGAACTTAATACCCAGTTCATTTTGTCCGCCTGTGGCTACTTCGTGGTGATGCTTTTCAATGGGAACCCCACACTGAGCCATGGTTAGCAGCATCTCAGTCCGCAAGTCTTGCATAGTATCTGTGGGGGACACAGGGAAGTAACCCTCTTTATAACGGGGTTTATAGCCTAAGTTACCTCCTGGTTCTTCCCGACCAGAATTCCAACGGCCCTCAATGGAGTCTAAAAAGTAGTAACCAGAGTGTTGATTTTGGTCAAAGCGGACATCATCAAACACAAAAAACTCAGCTTCTGGACCTAAAAAGGCTGTATCGGCAATACCTGTTTCCTTCAAATAGTTAACCGCTTTTTGAGCAATCACCCTGGGACAGCGACTATACCATTCCCCCGTCCGAGGCTCTTTGATGCTACAAATCACGCTCAGGGTCGGTTCCGCCATGAAGGGGTCAAACCAGGCTGTTGTCGGGTCTAGCACCATCATCATATCGGATTCGTTGATGGCTTTCCAACCCCGAATACTGGAACCGTCAAAAGCCACCCCATCGGTGAAGGAAGTTTCATCAATCTGATCGTAGTATACGGTCAAATGCTGCCAGGTTCCTGGCATATCGATAAATTTCAGGTCGATAACTTTAATATCTTGGTCTTGAATCATACTCAAGACTTCTTGGGCTGTCGTGGGCATATATCTCTCCTTAGAATTTCCACTATTTGAGGAGCTTACCAGATTTTCTGACCAAGCACATCTGGCTGATCATAGTGACTTCAATTGATTAAGTTTTGTATTGAGTGCTACACTATGACGCAACCTGGATCAAAATAATTGAAAGATAAAGATATCATAGGGAGATCGACTTGATGCGGGACGCAGTAACGAGCCTGATTAAAAATTACGACATTACCGGGCGGTACTTAGACCGAGATGCCATTGATAGCTTAAAATCCTACTTTGTCACCGGCACGGCACGGGTTCAAGCGGCAGCAACTATCACTGCTAATGCGGCAGAGTTGGTTAAGCAGGCTGCTTCTCAATTGTTCGGCGACCTACCTGAGCTAATTCGCCCGGGTGGAAATGCCTATACAACCCGTCGGTATGCAGCCTGTCTGCGGGACATGGATTATTATCTGCGCTATGCAACTTATGCTTTGGTAGCAGGGGATACAGATGTTCTGGATGAGCGTGTGCTGCAAGGCTTGCGCGAAACTTATAATTCTCTTGGGGTTCCCATTGGTCCAACTGTTGTTGGTATCGGTATCCTGAAAGACTTGGCGACTGAGAAGGTTCAAGCTGCGGGTATTGAAGTGGGCGCATATTTGGAACAGCCCTTTGACCATTTGATTAGTGAATTAAGCGAAACTGACGTTTAACATCATTTTCCAGATTGGGAAAATTTAAGATAAAAAGGGGCGACATTAATAGTATATGTTCGCCTCTTGTTTTTTCGGGGAAAATTAAACGGTGACAAAAAGACCAATTGCTATTGATTTATTTGCGGGCTGTGGTGGAATGTCTCTAGGCTTGGAGGCGGCGGGGTTTGATGTGGCTGTGGCGGTAGAGTTTGATGCTGTTCATTGTTTGGTACATCATTTTAACTTTCCCTACTGTCATACGATATGCGGAGATATATCACAAGTTAAAAGCGCGGAAATTCTGGATCAATTACAATTAAAATATGGACATACGGAAGTTGACTTAATTGCAGGGGGGCCTCCCTGTCAGGGATTTTCCCATATAGGTAAACGTCAACTTGATGACCCGAGAAATTCGCTGGTTTTTGAATATCTCAGAATGATTGCGGAAATTCAGCCTAAATACTTTATTTTTGAAAATGTACCGGGTATCGCTACTGGCAAACATAAACGTTTTTTAGATGAAATAATTACTGAATTTGAAGGGATTGGCTATCAGGTTAAAAAGCCGATTAAAATTCTTGATGCTAGTGAATACGGGGCTCCTCAAAAACGAAAAAGACTAATATTAATCGGCAGTCGATTCGATGTGAAGATGGCTGAATATCCTGCCACAAATAACTCGGAAATTGTCACGGTCTATCAGGCAATATCTGACCTAGAAAAAATAGATCATTTTACTAATTATGATCCAGGAATTTCTCCGGCTTTCCTAGAATATGAAGGCGATCGCAAAAAATATTCATTGGTGCCCAGTGATAGTTTTTCGCTCTGCCATAAACGTAGTATTGAACCTACTGTTTATGGTCATGTTGGGTCGGTTCACACTCCCCTGTCGATCGCTAGATTTGCTAAGACTCCACCGGGTACGATTGAACCGAAAAGCCGATTTTTTAAACTCTCACCTACGGGGTTATGTAATACTCTGAGAGCGGGTACTAATAGCGATAAAGGAGCCTATACAGCACCCCGACCTATTCACTACTCTATCCCTCGATGTATCACTATTAGGGAGGCGGCTAGACTTCACACTTTCCCGGATTGGTTTCAATTTCATCGCACTATATGGCATGGATTTCGGGAAATTGGAAATGCGGTGATTCCGATTCTGGCTAAACAGCTTGGCGGGTCGGTAATTGATGCCCTGGGGATAGATGTTAATGATTTAAAATCAACAACTTTGGCACAAGTGCAGAGAAATTTGTTATCATATAATATCTCTCAGGCATCTACTTATTGGGGAATCCCTGACTATGTGATACCTAAGAGAAAACGATTAAGATAAAATAATTTATTATTGCCAACAAGAGTTAATCTAAAAAGTATTGATTATATGAAACAACGTCTTGATACATTGCTAGTCGATCGCCATTTGTCAGAGTCACGACAACAAGCCCAACGTTTGATTAGGGCGGGGGAGGTAATGGTAAATCGCCAAGTAGTTGATAAACCAGGTACGGAAGTAGATATTTCGGCGACTATAGATGTGAAAGTGCGATCGCCTTATGTATCTCGTGGGGGGGAAAAACTAGCCGAAGCTCTGGATAAATTCGCGATTAATGTTACTGATAGAATCTGTATTGATGGCGGTATTTCGACGGGTGGATTTACGGACTGTCTGCTACAACGTGGGGCTAAACAGGTTTATGGTATTGACGTAGGTTACGGACAGGTAGATTGGCGACTTCGCAATGACAGCCGGGTGATTTTACGGGAACGCACCAACTTCCGCTATCTGACTCGGGAGCAATTATATCACCAAGAGGATTATACTAAAAACAGTTTTGCTGATTTGGGGGTGGTGGATGTATCTTTCATCTCCCTAACCAAGATTCTACCCGCCCTGTGGGAACTACTACAACCTCCACGAGAGGTGGTATTGTTGGTTAAACCTCAATTTGAGGTGGGGAAGGGTCGGGTTGGTAAAAAAGGGGTGGTGCGATCGCCGCTTGATCAAGCCGAGGCAATTTTGGGGGTCGGGTCGAAGGCTGAAAGTATAGGATGGAAGTATAGGGGGTTAACAGCATCGCCGATTCAGGGTCCGGCTGGTAATATTGAATATCTGTTATGGTTATCTGATGAAGGTGAAGCTATCCCCAGTTTAGATGCGATCGCCAAAATGACTGAATTCACTCAAATTCAATTCAAAAATGGTCAAGGAAAAAACTAGATTATCCCAACGTTCAAAACCACCGATTTCACCCATCAAGCGAGGTGCGAGATATCTGATCTGTGCTTTGGCTTATGTGACCTGCGGGGTGATTTTAGTGGCGATCGCTATTTCAATTAAAGTCACCGCCCTCCAGTTAGCCCATAGATTTGTTTATCCGATTTTTGTGTTTGGTGACTTATTAAGAGGGCTAGAAATTATCGAGTTATTAAATTTACTGGTTTTTGCCATACTGGGGATGGGATTGGGATTAGCAACGGGTTTGCTTCCCACCAGAGACAGTCGCCAAATCAGCACCATATTTTTAATCATTTTAGTCCCAGTGATTTTAGCCATTCCCCAATATATTAAATACGATCTATGGATTCAAGACATCTCCAAGCAAGACCAAATTAGTAACAGTCAAGCCATGACCATTGCTGACTCATTTTTAGAACGTCGCATTGGACATCAGGGAGTGTTTGGCTTTTATTTATATACAGGTCAATTTCCGATGATTCCCACCAGACAGTCACAAATGCAGGATTTAGATAGACTGGAAAAACAAGTTAACTCAAAATTTGTCAAAGTCAGCGGTATTCCCCCGACCATAGTTAATTGGTTAATGGGAATTTGCTTCTGGGGAATCAGATTATTTTATTTCTCGGTGGCGGCGATAACCGCTACGGCACATTTTCGGGAAGGTCTCAAAATTGTGGGGAGGTAAAACCCATTGAGTCCCCGCAAGCCGGGGAAAATTAGCTATGATGATCATGGTGGTGGTTAAAGTTGACTGAGATTTGGCTGAATTTACCTCAATTTGGGTGAATACCCCAACCGGAATTGGGGAAAACTAAACTGTAGCAGAATTAACACCCCGCAATCTAACGGTTATTTTATGGCTATTCCTAGTTACCTGATTATTCTGATTGTTGTCCTGGTCATTGTACCATCGGTGATAGCGGTCCTCCTACGAATGGCGCTACACTATTATTTGATTGACCAAGGAAACCAAGTAATTCGACTCATTCACGGACAGCCTCTCAAGAAACCACCTAAAATAGTCAATTATTTAGAAACTCGATTAGCTGAAGCCAGCCAACAATTAGAACAAGTCAACACTCCAGCGATTATTGATCAGGTTTATAGCCAGCAGCGAGTCTTGTTGATTTCCTGCGAACAAATTGAACAATTGGGGCGCATTCTGCCGAATTTATTGCTGTCCTTTGGTTTACTGGGAACTTTTATTGGGATTACGATTAACTTATATTCCCTGAGTCAAACGGTCAGCACCACCAATGTGACTGATATTAGTAGTTTACTCCAGGATATTCAAACACCTTTACAGGGGATGGGAATTGCTTTTACTACGAGTTTGGCGGCGATTTTATTTAGCGCCTTTCTGGTGGTGATTAACTTTATGTTTAATACTAATCTGGCTAAATATCGCTGGATGAGTGCTTTAGAGGACTATCTTGATAATATTTATCAACCGACTCTGAAAGGTCAAACGAAAACGGATAAAATTGTTCAAGAGATGGTGCAGGTATTTGACCAGTTTTTAATCCGTTTTGGTCAAGGTATCCAAACTTCGATAGAGACAGCATTTCGACAAAAAATTGATGAAATTTATGCAACTAATCTGAAAGCTAATCAACTGGCTGAACAGGTTTATAGTAGATTAATTGATGCTTCGGTGACTGTGACGCAAAGTGCTAAGGATTTTCAAATTGCGGGCGATCGCTTTTTGGAAGTAGCCCGTGCTTTTGAGCAAAGCGAGTTCCCCCAACAACTTTCTAATGCTACTATCAACTTAGCCAATACGCAACGGGGTTTTGCTCAATCAGCTTCCGGGTTGTCTACTTCAGTACAATCGGTAGATTTAGCGGTTATTGAACTCCAAAACTACAGCAAACGGCTGATTAAATTTAGTGAACAAATCCAACAAACTAATCAAACGGCATTAAATTTATTAGAAACCCAGAATCAGAATCAACAATCGTTTAATCATATTATTGAACAGGTGCAAACTGCTTCCCAAGGGTTTCAATTGGCTGTGAATAATCTGGATAGCCTACAACGGCGCATGGTGAATAAAACTGATAATTTGGAGGAAATTCAGGGGGAATTATCGAAGTTGGTGGTGGCTATGCAAACCTACACCCAGGGAGTCAATACAGCAATCAGCGGCGGAGTGGCTGCTAATTATCAAGGGAATTCGATTAATGCAATGGAGTTACAACCAGTGATTTCTGGGTTACAGGAATGTGTGGGTCATCTACAGGACACTAAAAATGAACTTTATCGACTCAGGCATACCATAGAAAGGCAATAATGTCAAGTTTTTTTAATCGGTAAATAATAAGATTTAAGAGGTGAAAAATATGCGTTATTCCCGTTCTCATCAAACATCAGAAGAGTTTAACTTGTGGCCGTCTTTTACGGATTTAATGGCTAATTCGTTTATGATTTTGAGCCTATTTCTGTTGTTAGCAATTATCAAATCGATATTTATTCAAACGGTTTCTGATGCGACGGCTTCCCGTTCGGAAGAATTACAAATACAAATGTCGGAATTACAAAGTAGACTACAACAGCAAACTACTCAGGTAACGGGACTGCAAGGAGAGGTGGCTAGGCTACAAACTGAACTGAGAAATAGAGGCGATCGCATTATGCAATTACAGGGAGAAGTGGAACGCCTAAAATCTCCACCAGTGATTGTATTGCGAGATTCATCATCACGAACATTTGACTCTGGTAGTGCGGCTATTTCGTTAGAATTAACTGAGTTTATCGATAATCAATTAGTAGCACAAATTAAGGATTTTGCGAAAGATTACGAGGGATATGTGGTAGAAGTAATCGGTCATACTGATGGACAAATTACAGGGGGCGGTTACAGCAACCTAGACCAAGTATTAGAAGAAGTTGCACGCAATAACCAAGCGGTTACTAGCTTAGTTCCTGGTTCTAATGCGGACTTAGGCTTAATGCGGGCTTTAGCAGTGGTGCAAAGATTACAGGAAAATGAAGAATTGCAGTCATTAGGATTAACGTTTAAAGCGTATTCGGCGGCGCAATTATATGAGGCTTCGGGAAATTATGCTGCTATTAACCGCACCTCTGACCCCAGTCGCCGCCGGATCGAAATTCGATTCACTCCCAAAGCTGTGGAACAATAATTAAGGGTCAAAATGGGTTGTACAAGCCCAGACCTGAATTTTACAGTCTCCTTGACCACAGGCGACAATTGAACGCGCCTCAGCTTCAGCCCTATTTACAGACCAAGCTGATCCAATATTAGAGCCATTAGTGGCGATCGCACCACAACCATTTTTAAACCATACCCGTATCTGACAATCAGCCTGTCCGCAGTATTCTAGGGCGTAACGTTGGGCTTGGGCGAGTGTGGGGTAGTCGTGGGAGTAACCCCATTGAGCGGGGTTAGTGGTTGAAGTAGCGATCGCGCCATAATTATCGCGATTTTGGGCAAGAATAGCCCCAGTAGTGATTCCTTCAAGGGCGATCAGAATTAATCCAGTCAGACTCAAACACTTAATCATCGGACTTGTACAGGTAAGAAAATAGTCATGACCTTCCCTTGCTGGGGTCGCTGTCGGACAACTAATTTCCCCCCAAGGGCTTGGAACAGATTTTTAGTGACATTTATATTTAAACTTAGACTACCGGTTTCTGGCTGCACCATCAATACAGGTCCGATAGATTTTAGGGGAGACTTAGGCGCAACTGTAAAGGGGGAATGAGTGTCGTTGTGAGAATGGGACTCTAGCTGCAATTTCAACAACTGTCCGGCGAGTCGTACACCGACTTTAATATGGCTACCAGATGGTAGACTGCGGGTAAAGTTTTCGATCGCCCCGGTTAGCATTTGGTCTAATAAGGTCGGATCACTAACTACAGAGGGTAATTGTTTGGGTAAAATCACCTCTAGGGTATGATTGCGCCCGCTGGCTTGTTTTTGCCATCGTGGTAGTCCGTTTTGGAACACATCTGCTAAACACATGGTGGTTAACTCAACTCCAGCAGTGGTAGGAATTTCGCACGATTGGGGGGGATTTGGGGACATTTCCAATTCTACCGCCCGAAAAATTAGGTTAAAGCGATCGATTTGGATGCTACATTCGCGATCAATGGACTCTAAGCGCTTACGGACTACGTCTGGGTCGAAATTCGGACGCTTCAACAGTAGCCGAGTTAAGGTCAGAATTGTGGTTAAGGGGGTGCGAACTTCATGGGCGATCGCCTGTAATAATTCTGCCTGGGATTGTCTAATAGTGTAGTCTGTCCCGACTGATGACCCAACTGTTAATAGGTTTTCAGATGATTGGGGAACAACTACGGTTTCGGAGGGGTTAGTTTTTGGCTGGGTTGGGCGATCGCATGGTAGGGCGGAGTTTTGCAGCAGCAAACGGCTAAACTGCATGACAGTTTGATAATGGGGTGCGACTGGGGGAAATTGTGAGGCGATCGCATCTAGTTGAGTAATATAATGGTGATCGTGACTGGGGACGGTTGAGGACTGTTTAACCATGCGTTGGCGCAACAGCAACAGCGATCGCTTGACTAGATCTGGATCAAAGGAAAACAAAAACGCCGGATCGTTAGCAGGATTAACCCCCAACACCATCACTAGGCTAAATTCGGCGGTCAAGACTAAACAAAATCTCTCCCCCATAAGTGGATCGTCTCCAGATAAGGGAAAAGCTGACTGAAAGGGTAACTGATTAATTTTTTCTGCACAAACGGGAATATCCCCGTTGTGGGATGCGGGTAATAACCTAAATCCCCGTTGTTTTCCCCATACTGATCCTACAGACCCGAATTGGGATTCACAGGTCAAAATTAGGGTGGTGAAATCACTGGCTAGACGGGGATTCATTAATACGGGAGACGGACCAGAGATGACATAACCACGATGGGAATAAGGGGGGGGAATATCGCTGATCAGTTGATTGTCATTGGTTGATGAAATTCTCGGATATCTGGGGGGGTTCAATTCTAGGAATTGATTTAAGCTACGAATAGCCCCATACCAGTCGGCTTCGGCTTTCTGGTGTGAATAACGGCTGCGATCGCCTATTAGGGCTTCACTAGCTAAAATTTCGCTTAAAGTTGCTACACTAAAATCACTCATAGCTTTCTCTCCATCGTTTCCGATTGATTAGCGCCATTCATATAATTACCCTGACTCTTGAAAATGAAATACTGAATATAGGTTATATGGGTTAACTTATCCTATTTTCAGCATATCTGCTATTATGCTCCAGTAGATTCGTAGAACCGAACCTGTCAGGCGGTAGAAACCGTTCGTTCTCCTATTCCCCTCAGCCAGAACCTACCACTACACTGATTCACTCTACCAACAATTACACTTCTATCAATTTTGACTAAAATTTACCCACCACGACGGATATTAGTAATTCTCAGTATGATTCAATTTAAAAGTCTATTGAATTTCAGCCACAGCTAAGGGTAAGATTTAGGCGATCGCTTGCCAAGTCTTACCCGGTTCTACCTAACCAACAGGTTTTAGAGAGATTTATTTGATAGTCTAAAGTTCCCTATTTGCACATCAAAACCTGGTTAATTAACGGCAATTTTGCCAATTTATCCATCATTAGAATCTTCTAAAATCGGCAGAACTTCATCAACAGGTAAGCCTAAGATTTCGGCGATCGCTTCCGAAGCATAACCCAGGTTATTCAAACGTAGGACAATGTTTCGCGTGATTTCTTCGCGACCTTCCTGGCGACCTTCCTGGCGACCTTCTAGGCGACCTTCCTGGCGACCTTCTAGGCGACCTTCCTGGCGACC
>NZ_JARPLC010000057.1:0-12057 GCF_032350395.1 Limnospira sp. PMC 289.06 | reverse complement strand
GAAATTCATTGAACCCTGGAAAATGGGTTGATATGACTCTAATAATGCTATAGTAAAATCCTACTGATTCATCAATATTGTCATCTATTATGAACACTACCTTTGCGGATGTCAAAACTATACTCCAGGATTTAATTACCCGCTATCGTCATCGGGTGGATTATTTAGCGATCCGAATTGAGGAATCAGAGGAAACTAATATTTTATTAAGGGGCGATCGCATTGAAACTTTGAGTGAGGGTTTGTCTTTAGGGGGACAGGTACGCGCTTGTTATCGAGGCGGTTGGGGTTTTGCTAGTTTTAATGATTTATCTAAGCTAGAAGACCGGATTCAAGAATCAATTATAGCCGCGCGATTAATTGGTACTGAAGAAACTATACTCGCGCCCATTCCGATTATCCAAGATAGCTATATTTTACCGCTGACTGGTTCCGATCCTCGTCAAATTCCCCTATCCGAAAAAAAGACACTGTGCGATCGCTATGGAGAAATTCTCCGCAGTGTTGATGACAAAATTACCACCATTTCTGTTAGCTATAATGATAGCACTCAACGGATGCTCCTCGCTACGTCTGAGGGGACTTTACTAGAACAAGGTTGGGTAGATATGGAGATGCGTTTTGCCGCCACAGCCCGCCACGGGGAAACCGTCCAAACCGGACGAGAAACCACCGGTTCCAGAACAGCCTATGAAGACCTCACCCAACTTGATAATCAGGTTCGCAGCGCCGCCAAACGTGCTGTTAATTCTCTTAATTTACCTCCCGTCCGGGGAAATATTTACACCGTAGTTATTGACCCAATTCTGTCCGGTTTATTCGTTCATGAAGCCTTTGGGCATCTTTCCGAAGCAGATATGGCTTATGAAAATCCTGACCTGTTGGAAGTCATGACTTTAGGGCGAGAATTTGGTCCGCAAAACCTCCAAATTTTTGATGGTGCATCTCCATCCGGACATCGCGGTAGTTATTTTTATGATGATGAAGGAGCCCCCGCTACTAAGACTCAATTAATCAAAGATGGGCGATTAGTCGGACGGCTACACTCCCGCGAAACTGCTGGTAAATTAGGGGAAAATCCCACAGGAAATGCTCGCTGTTTAAATTACCATTATCCCCCTTTAGTACGGATGACTAACACTTGGATTGAACAGGGAAATACTCCCGTCGAGGATTTGTTTAGTGAGATTAAATTGGGGGTTTATGCACGGAATTGGTTAGGGGGAATGACTAACGGCGAAATGTTTACTTTTAGTGCTGGGGAAGCCTGTATGATTCGGAATGGTAAATTAGCCGAACCTGTCCGGGATGTTACCCTATCTGGTAATGTGTTTACGACTTTAGCGGATATTGAGGGAATTGGTGATGATTTCTATTGGGATGAGTCAGGAGGTTGCGGAAAAGGAGGTCAAAATGGGCTACCTGTAGGCTGTGGTGGCCCTAGTTTGCGTATCCGTAATGTGGTTGTGGGAGGAGAAGCATCATAAATTAATTAAAAGCCTCTAAAAGCCACTACCACCCCCACCCCCACCACTACTACCCCCACCAAAACTCCCACCACTACTACTACCCCCACCAAAACTCCCACCACTACTACCGCTACTTCCACCACTACTGGAGGATGATGATAAGCTGGGAATTGTGTGGTCGGTTTTTTTATTGTAGTTGCAACATTTACATTGATAGGTAGTCCGTAGGAGTCCTGTACTATATTGAGTGGGTGAGACGACGGTTTGTGATGTGCTGGTTACGGTTAATTCTTTACCAACAGGACATTCTGAATGGCTGGGCTTGTTAACGTAGGCTTTTAGATAGATAGTATCGCGACTCAGTGCGCCTACTTCAGGACTCCACCACGCCTCAAAACTAACATTTCCGAGTTTGGCGGCTACCTGTTCATGGTCTGTTAATAGGGGTTGGAGTTCTGCGGGTTCTAAGGGGTCTAGGAAAACTTGTGAATCAGTATTATAAACAGGACGGAATGAACGCTGATTTTTGTTTTTCTTAAAACGCCATTCAATGAGTTGAGAACTGATGGTAAAACAGCCAATCAAACTAATTAGAGATGTTATAATTATTCCCGATTTAATTATGCCAATCCCTGATTCTTGATAGTATATTAACCACCCTATTAACCAAAAAAATAACCACCCTATTAACCAAAAAAAGAAACCTATGGACAAAATACCTACACAGAATACCATAATGATGAGCTGATTAATTTTGGTGGGCTGATTAATTTTGGTGGGCTGATTAATTTTGGTCATTGATACTAAGATAGTTTTATACGCTTTTTTATACGCTTTATCCACCAGGATTATAAACAATATAGCTATCAGAGCCACCACTGAAAATGGAGCTAATTGTGGGGTTAGATACAACATCCATAATACGGGGATAGCAGTTAAGGCAAATAATACACAAAATATACCTAAGCGGACATAAGTATAAGCGCCAGTTTCACAGGGGTCAAATGTTGTAATCCGCTGATAGTCTCCAGGCTTAACCAAAATAGGTTTTTGGGCTTCACGGCTGGCTAAATTATAAAAACCATATGATAATAACCCGGCTGAACCTGTCAACAACCAAACTAAATTAGGGATATCTATAGGAGGTTGAAGGCTGGCATCAAAAACCTGGTATTCTACGGCTTGAATTAAGGCTTGAGTTCCGGCTAAAATGCCATCATTAAAATTATCATTCCTCAAATAAGGCACTACATGATTATCAAGAATTCGCCCGACTCTCGCATCAGGTAAAACTCTCTCAATACCGTATCCGGTCTCAATTTCTACACGGCGATCGCCTACAGATGTTAAAAATAAAAGACCGTTATCTTGACCCTGTTTACCAATTCCCCAATGATTAAATAGTGCAGTGGTAAAGGCTTTAGGGGAAGGATAAGACCCGGTTTCAGGAACTGTCACTACAGCAATTTCTGTCCCGTTTTTTTCTTCGAGTTCAAAAATCATCTGATTTAATCGGTCTTCTGTTTCATTGCTGAGAACATTCGCCATATCTGTCACCCATCCCCCATATACTTCTTGAGGATTAGGAACTTCTGAGGGAGTGAGACTATAACTGACGGAAGGCTGTGATATAACGATGATGCTAAAACAGAGAATTCCTAAGCACCATACTCCTAAAATGCGACCGTAGCGCTGGATACTGTTAATTTTCATAATTCCAGGTTAACTCATCAGCAAGTTATGTTATATTATAAGGACATACAATCAGCAGAGGAGCAATTCTTTAAGAAAACTTAATTTTTGGGGGAGGAAGATTGATGAATGATGCTGATAGCAATATTCCCGACCGACTCGCGCCAGAAGTGTTAGAAGTGGCTTCTCGGTTGTATCAGGAAGCTATTGATAGTTATTCGATCGCCGAACTTCAGGAAGCAGGTGCGGAGGTTTCTATTCCGCCAGAATTTATCGAAAAAGCGATCGCCGAAATTCAACAACAGCGCCAACTAGAAGCGATCGCCCAACAAAAAGCCACCCAACTCAAATCTGGGTTAACATTAGGGGGCACAGTTTTCGCCATAGTAACAGTATTATGGACTATTGTTACTTATAATTCAATTTCAGCCAGGTATCAGCAAACCCAAGCATCCTGGAGTCAAGTAGAAAACCAACTCCAGCGGCGGGCTGATTTAATTCCGAATTTATTAGCTGTAACTCAAGCGCAAGCACAACACGAACAGCAAATTATTAACCTGTTAATTGAATCGAGGGAACAGTTTGTACAAGCCAATTCTGCATCGGAAAAATTAGTAGCTAATGATGAAATGAATTTAGCTATTAGGCAATTTAATCAGTATGTAGTCAGCCAGCCCCAACTGGGTTATTCCCCGGCTTTTATCGGTCTTATGTATGAATTAGCTGGGACAGAAAACCGCATAGCTACTGAAAGACAAAGATATAACCAAACTGTCCAAGAATATAATCAATACCTCCGACGTTTTCCTAACTCCATAGTTGGTAATATTTTTAATTTTGAGGAAAAGCCGTTTTTTCGGGCTGAAAATACCCAGGTTCCTAAGATTGAATAAAAGCAGAAAGTCAACCGCCATCTAGTCAAAATTAATCCTATAGGAGGTTGACAAAATCGGATATTTATGATATGAAAAGGGATTTTTAATCAACCCAATTTTTAGCCCTACTGATGGCGCGTGTCCACATAATAAAATTATCGCGCGCCTGTGCGGAGCCTCCTCCGGGTTCAAATATGCGATCGACTTGGCGGCGAGAAATCAAATCCTGATAACTATCCCAAAAACCGATCGCCAAACCCGCACCAAAAGCGGCCCCTTGGGCGGTAGCATCCAAAATGGCGGGACGTTCGACAGGAATACCCAACAAATCGGCTTGAAACTGCATCAAAAAATTATTTCGGGAAGCGCCGCCATCAACCTTCAGCAGAGAAATAGAAGTTTGACAATCCTTATTCATAGCTTCGACCACCTCACCGACTTGATAAGCGATCGACTCCAAAACCGATCGCACCAAATGCTGTCGCTGTACACCGCCAGTAATACCCATAAAAGCCCCCCTAGCGCTCATATCCCAGTGAGGAGCTCCCAACCCGCTGAGGGCTGGCACAAAATAAACCCCATTAGTATCATGAACCTCGCGACACAGTCCCTCAGTTTCCGCCGCCGAATCAATCAATTTAATCCCATCTCGCAGCCATTGAATACAAGCGCCGGTGGTGAACATCGCCCCCTCCAGAGCATAATTTGCCGAAATCGGGCGGTCTCCCTGCTGTTGAGTCCATGCCATAGTAGACAAAAGTTGATTATGCGATCGCGTCAAAATCTCCCCAGTCTGAGAAATCAGAAAACATCCCGTCCCATAGGTACATTTCAACATCCCCGGCTGGTCGCAACCGTGAGCAAATAAAGCAGCCTGCTGGTCTCCCAAAATAGCCGTAATCGGAATTTCCACCCCCAATAGATTCGGGTCAGTTTTACCAAAAAAGCCGATACTGGGTTTAATTTCCGGCATGATATGGGGAGGAATGCCAAACAAATCCAGCAAAAGCGGACCCCAATCACCCCGATCCAAATTCATTAACATAGTACGGCTGGCGTTGCTGTGGTCTGTAGCGTGAACCTTTCCCCCCGTAAGTTTCCATAGCGCCCAGGTATCAACAGTTCCGGCTAAGACATTATCCAAATTGACCTGGGGCTTTTCTCGTTTTACCCAGTCAAGTAACCAAGCCAATTTAGTTGCCGAAAAATAGGCATCAACCACCAATCCTGTGCGTTCTTGAATTTCCTGAGCCTTTCCTTGCTCGGCTAATTCTCGGCATTTAGCAGCCGTGCGGCGATCCTGCCAAACGATCGCATTATGAAGAGGCTCTCCCGTCGTCTTATCCCACAACATACAGGTTTCGCGCTGCACCGTCAAACCAATAGCTTGCACTTGGGTAGGAGAAATCCCCGTATCCCGAAATACCCGTTGCATCATCTCATAGGTATCTTCCCAAATCTGTTCCGGGTCATGTTCCAACCAACCCGGTTGAGGATAATGTTGTGTAAGTTCTTTATAAGCCTGACCTGCGATGGAACCTTCAGCATTAAACAAAATCGCCCGATTGCCTGTTGTGCCTAAATCCAGGGCTAAAATATATTGAGTATTTAGTGTAGTCATGAGCATTTCTTTGAGAAAACTTACTGCACCAATCAATGCAGATCTGTTTCCATGTATATCAAGATTAGCGATCGCCTCGCTGGGTTCTTACCAATTCTTGACACTCTGGAGAAACTGAGCCGATCTGAGATCCCGAATCTCGCCAAGTTTCCAATGTAGCTATTGTTAGTGCCATAATGGAACCGCCCGCCGTTATCAGGGTTCAATACTCCTATCGTCGTCCTCACACATGATCATGCTGATGAATAGATTACCCAAACACCCACAACTGCTATTGTGGAAACAGTCCGCGTCTGGCTGTAGTTCTGGTAGCCGAAAAATTACCCATCTAGCGGGAGTTATCATAGCGATCGCCATCCTTCCATTTTTATCTATCGGGGGTATCTTCAGCCCCTATCCAGGGAACGCCCAAAATCCCAGAGGTTCTGGTCAAGCCATGACCGTCCGTTCCGATATACAGGAAGCCGATGCTAACACCGGAATTGTCACCGCTAGGGGAAACGTACAAATAGACTACCCCGCCCGTCAAATTCAAGCCACCGCCGCCCAAGCCCAATATTTCAGCCAGGAACGTCGCATCATCCTGAGCGGGAATGTTTTAGTTTTACAAAATGGTAACACTATCCGAGGAGAAACCGTCACCTATCTAATTGATGAAGGGCGATTTATCGCCACTCCCCGCCAAGGCGGACAGGTCGAGTCAATTTATTTGCTTCCCGACAACCAAAACAACGCTGCCGCTCAACCATTTAACCCCGCCCCCCCCTTTCAAACCCCTTTAGGTTCCCCATAGAATTCAACTTGATGGGTAATCAGGAATATATTTCTGTTGTATTGTCACCTGTGTAATCCCTGTTCCCCGTTGCCTGCTATAACTATCTATATCACCGTTAACAGCCTGTGGCGCTATACTCAAATTTTGTCAAACAGCAATGAAAATCGTGCTGGAAAACATCCATAAGTCCTATGGAAAGCGCACTATTGTTAGTCGCGTGAATCTATCTATCTCCCAGGGAGAAATTGTCGGTTTACTCGGTCCCAATGGTGCCGGAAAAACCACCACCTTTTATATAGCCACTGGATTAGAAAAGCCGACCCAGGGGCGCATTTATCTTGACGATCGCAATATTACCCACCTACCGATACACAAACGGGCCAGACTAGGTATCGGCTATTTAGCCCAAGAGGCCAGTATTTTCCGACATCTAAGTGTCCGTGACAATATTCTGTTAATTCTCCAACAAACCCGTGTCCCTCGCCGTCTATGGGAACATAGGCTTAATAGTCTGTTGCAGGATTTTCGGTTAGAAAAAGTCGCCAACAACTTAGGCGTGCAAGTTTCCGGGGGTGAAAGACGCAGGACAGAATTAGCCCGCGCCCTAGCATCAGGGCCATTACCGCCCCACTTTTTGCTATTGGACGAACCCTTTGCGGGCGTTGATCCGATCGCCGTATCAGAGATGCAAGCTATTGTTGCCAATTTACGCGATCGTAATATGGGCATTTTAATTACCGATCATAATGTTCGCGAAACCCTCGCCATTACCGATCGCGCTTATATCATGAGAGACGGACAGATTTTCGCATCAGGGGTAGCAGAAGAACTTTACAACAATCCCCTAGTGCGACAGTATTATCTTGGCGATAGTTTCCAATTATGAAATTAACCATTAGCAAATCTACATCTTCAAGTCCATGGCTACTACCCAGCCTATCGGTGTTAGATCGGTACATAATCCAAGAATTAATACCTCCCTTTATCTTTGGAGTAGGATTATTTACCTCAGTTGCTGTCACTGTTGGGACTGTCTTTGAATTAGTCCGCCGCGTCGCCGAATCAGGACTACCAGTCAGTGTGGCTTTTCAGGTATTCCTGTTAAAAATGCCCGATTTTATGGTCTTGGCTTTTCCCATGTCAATGATTTTAACCACATTGATGGTATATGGGCGACTGTCTAGCGATAGTGAATTAATTGCCATTCGTAGTTGTGGAATCAGTCTTTATCGCCTAGTAATTCCCGCAATTATTTTTAGTTTTGTTGTCACCGGAATGACCTTCGCCTTTAATGAAATTATCGTGCCAGCAGCCAACTTTCAGGCGACAATGACCCTACAAAAAGCCTTGAATGAAGACGCACTCAATATCAGTTCAACTAACATATTTTTCCCCGAGTATGAACGAGTTAGCGTCGAGGGTACTAACCGCCGCGTTAATGTTTTAAGGCGGCTTTTTTATGCCGAAGAATTTGCCGATGGCAAAATGTCAGGAGTCACAATTTTAGATCGTTCCCGCGCCGGAATCACCCAAATTATTTCATCAAGAACCGCCATTTGGAACCCCCAAGAAAGCACCTGGGATTTCTATAACGGCACCGTTTATATTGTAGACCCAGATGGTTCTTATCGTAATATTGCCCGGTTCGACCATAAACAATTACACCTTTCCCGTGTTCCCCTAGACCTAGCCAGCCAAGACCGCGACTATGGGGAAATGAATATCGCCCAAACCAAAGAATACCTAGAATTGATGAAACTCAGTGGCGATCAGGCAAAAATCCTGAAAACCAAAGTACGCATTCAACAAAAATACGCCCTTCCCTTTGTCTGTGTAGTGTTTGGACTGCTGGGGTCTTCCCTCGGTTCTCGTCCAGGACGCACCAACCGCGCCACCAGTTTCGGGATCAGCGTTATGATTATATTTGCCTATTATTTACTATCTTTTATTACTGGTGCAATAGGCCAAAAAGGAATTATTAGCCCATTTATGGCAGCTTGGCTACCAACAATGTTGGGTTTAGGAGTATCTGGCTTTTTGTTGTACCGCAGTGCCGAATAATTAATCAATGACCACAACTCCCAATTTAGTTACCTCCCAGATTACCATTCGTCCCTACCGCGATCGCGACTGGGAAGAAGTCTGTCAAGTTCACGATCGCGCCCAACCCGCCGAATTTGCCGGATCTTGTGATTTAAAAGGGATGCGACCCCTCTCGGAAAATCCCTATATTGCCCGTATTTTCCCCCTCTGTCGCAAGTTTGTCGCCTGTGACGGCAAAAAAGTCATTGGGATTATGGCAATCTACCAAGGCTATATTATCCTGTTGTACATCGATCCAGATTATCAACACCAAGGTATCGGGTGCCGCCTTTTGCGTTTAGCGATTAATTTAATCGGTTCCCCAGCTTGGACTATTGTAATGGCGGGAAATCAAAACGCGATTCGATTTTATGAAAAAGCCGGATTTGTCAAAGTCGAAACCTTTGAAAATACTGTTTCTGGCTATCCCTGTACCTTTATCCGCATGAAACGCGCTTACGGTGAGGGTTCCGCCGCCCAGGATTCTCCCAGAACCCGCCCCTACCCCTTGTGATTAAATACCATGCAATATCCATCCCCAACCCTAAATATTCCCCCCTATACTTGGAACCGTCCCATAGGCTTAGGATGGGAAAAACCCTATACAGTACGCTACCCTAGTAATTTAGATGATGGTCCCTTTCATGGAATGCCTTTAGGGGGTTTTGGCGCTGGTTGCATTGGTCGGTCTCATCGGGGAGACTTTAATCTATGGCATCTTGATGGTGGGGAACATATCTTTCGCCCCCTTCCTGGCTGTCAATTTAGCGTTTTTGAGGAAATCGACGGTAAACGACAAGCCTACGCCCTATCTACCCAACCTCCCGAAGATGGTAGCTTATCAACATGGAATTGGTATCCTAGTTCCGATCAGCATACCCAAACCGGAACCTATCACGCCCTTTACCCCCGCAGTTGGTTTGTTTATGAAAATGTCTTTCAAACTCAATTAACCTGTGAACAGTTTTCCCCGGTGTGGGGCGGAAATTACCAGGAAACCAGTTATCCTGTGGCGGTGTTTGAGTGGATAGCCCACAACCCCACCGATAAACTAATTATCCTCAGTATTTTATTAACCTGGGAAAATACCATCGGCTGGTTTACTAATCGTTTAGACACTCCCGCCGTGAAAGTGCGCGATGATGGTAGTCCCGTTTACGAATATCAGCCGCGCTGGGGAGATAGCCAGGATAATTGTAATCACTTTGTGGAAGACTTCCACCGTGTTGGTTGTGTGATGACTCGCTTGAATATTAATGACCAACTCGGAGAAGGGGACGGTCAAATGGCGATCGCCACTATTACTAACCCTGTCGTTGAGGTATATTGTCACAACCGTTGGAGGCCCTCCGGTAATGGTTACGATATTTGGGAATATTTTTCTCAGGATGGGTCCCTGATTGATATACACGATGACGGGCCCGCCCTTGAAGGTGAAAGAATTGGCGCGGCTTTGGCCGTCCGTTGTATCCTCAGACCCGGAAAAACTCGCAAAATTCCCTTTTTTATCGCCTGGGATTTACCTGTGACTGAGTTTGAGGCGGGAGTTACTTACTACCGCCACTATACCGATTTTTTTGGGCGCAATGGTCGTAACGCTTGGTCAATGATTCGGACAGCTATGAAGCATTCCGATACCTGGCGCGAGAATATCGAAGCATGGCAAAATCCAATTCTCAATCGCCAAGATTTACCCCCTTGGTTCAAAATGGCTTTGTTTAATGAACTTTATCTACTGACGGACGGGGGGAGTCTATGGACTGCTATTGATGAGGATGAGCCTTGGGGACGGTTTGCTGTCCTTGAATGCTTGGATTATCGGTGGTATGAAAGTCTCGATGTGCGCCTATATGGGTCCTTTGGTTTGTTGATGTGGTGGCCAGAATTGGAAAAATCCGTGATGCGGGCTTTTGCTAAGGCGATCGCTACTGATGATGATACCCCCAGAATTATTGGTTACAATCAAGCCTCAGCTATTCGGAAAGCTGCTGGGGCGACTCCCCATGACTTGGGGGCTCCTAATGAACATCCTTGGGAAAAGACTAACTACACCAGTTATCAGGATTGCAATTTGTGGAAAGATTTACCCTGTGATTTTGTCTTGCAGGTATATCGCGATTATCTGCTAACAGGGGCCGATGATATTCAGTTTTTGGTAGAATGTTGGCCGGCGATCGTCCAAACTCTCGATTATCTCAAAACCTTCGATCGCGATCGTGATTGTATCCCAGAAAATGGCGGCGCACCAGATCAGACTTTTGATGATTGGCGAATGATGGGGATTAGCGCCTATTGTGGGGGCTTATGGTTAGCCGCATTGGAAGCCGCTATTGCCATCGCAAATATCCTACTTTCCCATCATAGTGATATCACCCCAGATACAACTAAGGCGATCGCTACCTGGACTAATTGGTTAGAGACCGCTAAACCTCTTTATGACCAAACTCTCTGGAATGGTAGCTACTACAATCTTGACAGTCAGAGTGGATCTGATGTCGTCATGGCCGATCAACTTTGTGGTCAGTTTTATGCCGCCTTATTAGGTTTGCCCGATATTGTCCCCCACCATCGCGCACGAGTGGCGCTACAAACCATTTATCAAGCCTGCTTCCAGAATTTTCATAATGGCAAGTTTGGAGCCGCTAACGGTGTCAGAACTACCGGAGAACCCATTAATCCTCAAGATACCCACCCCCTAGAGGTATGGACCGGCATTAATTTCGGTCTAGGTGCTTTCCTTATTCAAATGGGGATGAAAGAAGAGGCTTTTCAACTCGCCGAAGCCGTTATCACTCAAGTATATCAAAACGGCCTCCAGTTCCGCACCCCAGAAGCTATTACCGCCGCCGGAACTTTCCGCGCTAGTCACTATCTCCGCGCTATGGCAATTTGGGCTATGTATTATCAAATACAACACCCCTAGTTAATTATTCTGGTGCGTCAGCCATCCAACTATTTGTGGCCATCATGATGATTCTATCTGACGCACCCTACCCCCTACCCATGTCTAATCATGATTACTGTGGTCGTCTGACCCACCAAGGGTGTTAATTATTCTGGTGCGTCAGCCATCCAACTATTTTGTGGCGTTATGGTCGAAAGGGAAGTCGCCTTCCCCAACTCCAATTCCAAACCGTGCTTGATACTTTCACATCACACGGATCCTGATGTGGATACCCCTTTTGACATCGGGAACAGGGTAACAACTTCCTGCTTTGTGACTTCAACTTTTAGATCTATAGCACAAGACAGAAAAGTTAGGACGTATAATGGCAAGGATATCTACAGAAGACCCAAAAGGCCAGCCCCCTACAGTTACGACCTTAGACAAAAAGTTATTAATGCAATTGAACTAGACGGTATACCCAAAACCGAAGCCAGTCAAGTTTTCCATGTCAGCAGGAACACTATCAATCTCTGACTGCAAAGAAAAGCACAGACCGGAGACTTCCTCCCTAAACCTAATCGCCCACCTGGCAATAACCACCAAATTACCGACTGGCATAAATTCAAGGCTTTTGCCCAAGAGCATGGCCACAAAAC
>NZ_JARPLC010000056.1:0-29948 GCF_032350395.1 Limnospira sp. PMC 289.06 | reverse complement strand
CTTCTGCTGCTGAATGGGAGGGGTAGACCGTGAGGTCTATCTCGACCCCTAATACTAGAGAAGACAGAAAAATAATCTGGCTGGTTTTCAGACATATTGAAAAATATTTAACTAAAACAACTGATGATCATGGACTTCATTTAAGAGACAACGAAATCAACAACAATGGACTCTAATGTATTACCAGATATAGTCAAACTGGGAACTGATGGCATTACAGTTTTTTTAGTCTGGCAGTTAATGAAGCAAAACCAGAAACTGATATCAGAGGTTAACTCCAGAGACAACGAACTAATGAAGCTGATTTACACAATCCTAAATCAATATAGGCAGTACCCAACAGAATTAAGCGATCGCACTAGCCGAATTAACCGTCCCAGAGCAGAAAGCAATGAGTAAGTTATCATACTGGCCCAATGGATGACAGCCTACTGGGAAAATGGACAAAATAAGTACAAATTCCCACCTAGGACAAAAAAGCGATCGCATTAAGTCCCTTGACACCAATCTGTACTCGCACAAAACGACAAGGGTAAACGCTTCATTGTATCATTTGATTTAAGTCTTGGAGGCGATCGCCAAGATTTGCCAACTGCTCAACGGACTCAAAAGGATTTAATTGCTGAAAAATGCCCAGACCTACTGTGATTATTCCCGGCTATTTTGCCTCATTCAAAGACTATCAGGAGTTAGGACAATTCCTGCAAAGGGAGGGAATACCGACCCATATTGTTCCCATCAAAAAACGCGATTGGTTGCCGACAGTTGGCGGTAGGTCAATGGTGCCGATTTTGCGTAAAATTAATACGACGGTACAGCAAACTAGGCTTGAGTATAGTTCTGATCAAGTTAACTTAATTGGTCATTCTGCTGGGGGTTGGATTGCCAGAATTTATATGGGAGAAAAACCCTATACTATTCATAATGATGTTAAGGAAGATACCCAGGGTTTGTGGAATGCGCGACCATATATAAAGAGTCTCATCACCTTGGGCACTCCCCATATTAGTCAGGAACAATGGACTCGCAAAAATTTGGATTTTGTCAAGTTTAATTATCCGGGTGCATTCTATGAAGATATCCGCTATATTTGTATAGCTGGTAAAGCGATTATGGGGGGACGTAAGCGAGGACAATTACTAGCTTATAACAGCTATAAAATAACTGTGGGGGTGGGAAATACTTGGGGTGATGGCATTACACCTATTGAGGCTGCCCATTTAGAAGGGGCTGAAAATATCACCTTAGATAATGTTTGGCATTCTCCCAGATCTCCAGGAAAGTGGTATGGTTCTCTTGAGGTAATTCCTGAGTGGATTGAGAAATTAAATTGAGAAATTAAATTGAGGAAATGGTGGTGAAAGTTACAGAACAAAACATCAAACTAGATAAGTTTTTGAAACGGTCGGGGTTAGTGCAAAGTGGCGGACAAGCTAAGGCTTTTATTCAGTCGGGTTATGTAATGGTTAATGGAGAAATAGAAACTAGACGGGGACGAAAATTAATAGAAGGCGATCGCGTAACTTTTAACGGGGAAACTTTCCCGGTTAGCCTACCAGATCAAATCTGACATGATTCGGCTAATTTCAAGCAAAAACTACGGTGCGATTACCATAGACTAAAACACGGTGTTGGAGGTGAAAACGGACGGCGCGAGATAATACTAATCGCTCTAAATCTTTGCCTTTGCGAACTAGGTCAGCAACTGTATCTCGGTGGCTGACACGAACAACATCTTGTTCTATTATAGGTCCTTCATCGAGATCTGCAGTGACATAATGGGCGGTAGCACCGATAATTTTTACCCCCCGGTCATAGGCGCGCTGATAGGGATTTGCTCCGGGAAAAGCAGGTAAAAAAGAGTGATGAATATTAATAATTGAAGGGAAACTACTAACAAATTGAGGGCTGAGAATTTGCATATATTTAGCTAAAACGACTAAATCTATTTTGTGTTGTCTTAATAACTCAAGCTGCTGGGCTTCTTGTGCGTTTTTAGTGTCGGGAGTCATGGGGATATGATGAAAGGCGATCGCCAACTGATCCGCAATAGGTTTAAGGTCGGGATGATTACTAATAATTAGGGGAATTTCCGCCGGAATTTCTTGAGCTTGCCATCGCCATAATAGGTCTAATAAACAATGGTCTTGCTTAGTCACCCAGATAGCAATTCTGGGGATAGTATCAGAAAAATGTAGTTGCCAATTTGCCTCTAAAGGTTTGGCGATCGCACTAAAAGCAGGCCCAATGACATCTCTGGGTAAATTAAAGTCTTTTAACTCCCATTCAATCCTAGTTAAAAACAATTGAGCTGAAGCATCAGTATGTTGGTCAGCGTGAATAATATTGCCACCATTAGAGTAGATAAAATTGGCAATTTTCGCCACCAGTCCACGACGGTCTGGACAGAAAACCAGTAAAGTAGCAGTAGGTGATTTCATCTTCATTTGGCTGTTGGTTTGATGGTTAATGTTAAAGATACTTATCCCGTAGCTTAACAGATTTGATAACTATAGCTTCCACAGCCATAGCAATATCCCAGGCTTCTGCTAACATTTGATGATCAGGGGTAGTAGAGTCTTGCCATTGAGGTATCGTTAAATTAGAAACATCACAGGGAAACAGATGGGACGATTGTTTAATTAAGGAACGATTCCGGCGAATCATTGCCTCTGTATTAAGGGTTCTAACCAATTCTTCCCTAATCATTTTCAAGGCGCTAAGAATTTGGGAACGGTCAGTGACTTTAGCGGTAGGATTTCCGGCATTTTCCAGTTGATCACAAAAGGCGATCGCATGAATAATTCTATTATATCGCTCAACTTGCATCCAAATAGCTATTAAAGATTTATGCCGCCAAGTTGTGATAATTTTCAGTGCATCATCAACAATTAACCCCAAACAGGCGATCGCATGAATGACGACCAAAACCGTTTGATCCGCTGGAAAAATCCCAATTAGTATCCCATAACTGAGTAAGACTAAACCCATAGCCAGCAAAGTTTTTAATGCCTCATGGAACAACTTTTTAACAGTAGCAGGTCGGTAGACTCGGTTGATACCCAGTCCGCTGAGGTGTTTAAGTTCTCCTCGGCTAATTTCTAAACCTTCTAAATCAGGTATCATGGCAGGATGTTTAGGCTTATTTTACATTGACTTTGCCATCATAATTCTCAGCAAAAGTGGCGACCAAATTTTTATCTTTAGACTGTTTGACAGATTTTTTATAAGCCCATTCCGGGGTAATTGGTAGAGGTTTTTTAAGTTCATTATACTGCTCATTTAAGGATACTAATTTTTCCAGTTCAACAATCAGATCCTGGGGATTAACGAGACAATAAAGCAAGAATTTATCATAAGCATCTCCCATTTGTTCATAGACACGAGAAGCGGCCAAGTGGTTACTAGCCCTATCCATAGGATTGAGAAAAGTCAATAAAGGAGCCAAACTCGCCACCATAATTGAAAATACAATATATAATCCATAGCTGGCGCCATTTTCCGCTTGCAAATCTGCGATCGCTTGCACACTAGCAGCGGCCGCTAAAACGGTGCTAGGAATACCGATATATAAATTAGTGTGAGACCAACGAATTGACACATAAAGATGCGCCCAAGACATAATTCTACATAAATTTCTTCTATCTTCGGCTCTAGCGAGAATATCCTCTCGTTTAACCAATTCATTCATGCTATAGATGTCCCTAGTATTTTTCTAGAACAGTGGGGTTGATTTTTCGGGTGGTAACTGCGCTCAAAAATTATACGATATCATGTGTGGCTATGAAACAGGAGAGCGACCGAAAGTGACGGGTAAGCCGATAATAAAAGTTGTTCCTGCTTCAGTTTTGGGAGTGACTCCCTGGGGTAGCCATTGAGGAAGACAGGGAGAATAGACCTGAATTTCTCCTTGCATTGGCTGGAGTAAATCTTGGACGATCGCCAAACCCAGGCCAGTACCAGGAATATTTCCTTGAGCTTGAATACCCCGATATCCTCTTTCAAATAGACGATCGCGATCGCCAGGCGGAATTCCTGGTCCCGTGTCACTGATAGCAATACCCACACCCGGATCAGGCCAATGGTTGATCGCATAATTCTGGGCAACTTTCAGATAAATCTCGCCGCCGGGGGGAGTATATTTAAGTGCATTATCCAAAAGATTGCTCATCACCTCCCGCAGGGCCTTAGCATTTCCTCTGACTGTAGGGACTTGTGGGGGAATTTCCGCAATACATATAAGTTGTCGTTCATCAGCGATCGCACAAGTGGCCGTCCATAGGGGGTTAATAATCTCCTGAACCTTAATCGGTTCAATAATATCAGTAGCAGGTAGCAAAACCGGGGACTTAGCCACTGGTGTCGGAGGTTCGGGGCTAGTGTTTACATATTCTACTGTGGCTGTTTGGCTATCTTCAATGGAGGAAAAGGGGAGACTGAGGAGATTTTCTCCTCTTTCCGCAGTGAGATCGACCTGTTGGAGTAGTTCCTCCATGCGATCGCTTTGGCTGAGGATATTATCAGCCAGTTTATAGTTACGGTCATCAGGGCTGAGGCGTTTAAGTAACAGTTTCCCAAAAGTCCGCAAAGCAGTCAGGGGACTTTTTAGCTGATGCAATAACCCCTGTAGAGTTTGGTATTCTTGGCTCTGTAGCTGATATTGCTGTCTAACTTCCTGTTGTAGCCATTGAGAACGTCGATCCAAAATACAGGCAGTAGTAAGAGTATGAGCGATCGCCCTAAGTTGTCGCTGTTCTTGGGAATTCCAGGGTCGGTCATCGCGACCTGTCACCAAAAAACCCATCACCATGCGATCGTGAATTAGGGGGAGGACTTGTTTTTGATGTGACTCCCCATCTTCCCAGTCCGACTCTGGGGATGGATCTGGTACTGATTCCACTTCTTCTGTCTCTGTCCTGGCAATAGTTTCTGATTGGGGGGCTACACTGGGGAGGAGACTAGGTTTAACAGACCAGGTAAAATCCGACTGGGGTAGTTGGATCAGAACTTGATCATCAGACCATGACCGAGGTATTTCAGGATAAGCGGCGATCGGGATCAGTTTTCCTGGCTGACCCGCCGCCCAATCTTCCGCCAGATATACCACACTTAAAGACGCTCCCAAACCCGTGATTAGGGAAACTTGAGCTTGACAAAGGGTGATAAATTCCGGACTGGTAGCCATGAGCAAGGTTTATTAACAATTAATTTAATCAGAACTAATTTACCCCGTGGTATGGTAGACTAACCCGACCCACAAACCATCAAACTTGATCTCAAAGGCGCTATCCCGATTATATAGTAGTCTGGAATTCACAGGCCACGGCTGTCCACTTTTGCCTTTTGAGAGTGATGGGACCATGAGAAACTCAACTTGGGGGTCAAACCATCTAGGGATAATCCCTTGAGTTCCAAAAAACCGGGTGATTATTTTTTATTTGTATCAATGTATTAAAATCTATTGAAATTTCTGGCCATAAGGTATATAATTCACTCGTATTTGGTAGCTAGATTTACACCCATCTGCTCAAAGAGGAGGTAAAGAAATTGGCTAGAAGACGTAAGCGCAAGAGCCGTCGCAGACAAGAGGGACGGCGCATTCTTGAATGCGTGCCTCAATATAGCATTTCCAGTGGCGAAGATAAACCGGTAACTGCCGCCCGCAAGTATATTCACTCTGAGGGCATAATTCCTCCGGCTTTGCTACTGGTCAAAAGAAACGAACACACGACCGATCGCTATTTTTGGGCGGAAAAAGGTCTATTTGGTGCTCAGTATGTCGAAGAAAACCATTTTTTGTTCCCCAGCCTAAAGCATATTGCTGAAAAAAACAATAACCTGGTGACGACAACGGCAAGAGTTTAGTTGTGGATGTTGTAACTGACAACATCATTTTTTGTGTCAGGATTCCGCCATATTTGGGGAGATCAAACTGTTCCGAACAGGGAGATTAACCAGACATTGGTTTGTCATCAGATTAACTTAATGTCGGCAGGAGTCTCCCGTTATACCAGAAGTTAACGGGAGGAGTATGCCGAGGACTAAGTATGAGAACCCTCTCTGATTTAATCGTTCCTGAATTGGGGAGCGTCCCCGTTGGCTTGGGGAGAGGGGGAGAAGCTAGGCGGCCAATTACTGGTCGTGCTAGGGGAATTAATGCCAAAAGTTAGATCGGGTTGCTATTAGCCTTAAATGTTCTCTGATTGCTTAGAAGCGAGAGCTTGTTTTAAGGTAGCCAGTTCATCTCTATGGGCTGTAACCCGAATCAGACTCTCGGTTCTGCTCTCAGAACTTCTGACGGCTTCCAGTTGTAGGAACACCTGCTCTGGTCGCTTGGCCTTTTGCCAATAAAAAAAGCCAGCCAGAGGAGACAACAGCACCAGGGCGAGAAAACCATAGCCAGAAGCGGGGATAGCCATTGACAACACCAAACCCAAACACAGGCTACCAACAGCGGTTAACAGGGTGAGGAAAATGGCCATGAACCAGCTAGGGCGGACTAAGCCTTCATAGGTGATCGAATTTTCCTGGCGATCAATAGCGATCGCACGGTAGGCTCGCGAGTGAAAATAATTCTGAATTTGGTCTAAGAGAGTGTCCGCGTCTTCGGGGACACAGATAGTTTGCTGCTCAGTTCGCTCCTTAACCGAAGCCTTGATAAAGAAAAACAGACCGACAGCCAATAACAGGGTCAGAAAAAAAGTCGATGGAATAACAGGAATGGTCATAAATTTCGGGAACGACTAGCGGACACTACACTAGACTATTTTACGGCTATTGGTGTAGTCATACCACAGTTGAGCCAGTTCTTTGGCTAGGGGACGACACTCGGGTAAAACTTGGTACATTCGGCGGGGTCTTCCTCGACCGTCAACCTTTTTCCAGTATCCGCTAATAGTTCCCTCCCGTTCCAAAAACTTCAAAGCGCTATAGAGAACTGTATCTGACAGACGATAGATCCTATATTCTTGCTCTAAGCGTTTAATCAACTCAGTTCCATAGGAGTCTTCACCCAAAAACACCGATAAGACATAGCACACCGCTAACTCCCGATTTAGATAAATCGGCGGCGGGTCTTGAAAAAATCGATAGATATCCTCAAAGGTCATCAGCCTGTCCCACTCCACATCCTTATCCTTACCTGTTTATGAAAACAGCAAGGGGTGTCCATTGACTTTTGACATCTAATTTATCGCGTTTTTCACTAAGCGTTTGGTCAATGAAATCACTATTTGAGGATATTTTGAGGATATTTGGATTAACTGGCTTTGCGATCGCCAATTAACCCATAACACTCAGCCACAGAAGCACCCTCAGCCATAGCCGCCGCCAAGGCTTCATAGGTACACCAGTTTTGTTTGAGCAAAGTTTGAGCCTGTAAGATAGCCCAGCGTTCCTTAATTTGAGCATCTTGAGGTGAGCGCCTTAATTGAGTCCATAACCGCCTAATATTCTGGCGATCGGAAACTCCCCCGAGAGCCTGATCATAAACCAAAATTTCGGCAGCGATACCCGCCATCCACACCTTACAGTATTTATCGATCGCCTCTGAAGAAATCACCCCATGGTTAAGTTGTTCCATCAACTCGACATCATTAAAGCGGACTCCTCCTTGGGCTTTTTGTCCTTGTCTAAAGGCTTCCCAAGCCGTCAGTGCATATCCTTCCACCGGAACACCCAACAAATAAGCCATCAAAAAGTGACCAGCTTCGTGGTGGACAATGCGATCGCGCCGAGAACCAGAAGCCCCCGCCAACCAATCCACTAAAATAGTCGATCCTTGACCCTGTAGGCTAAAAGTATCCAGAGTAGCCAATCCCAATAATACAAAAACCATCCCGGCTGGAACCGCCGCCGATATCTCCAACAGAGGCGCTACCAGGGTAGTTAAAGTCAGGGTAAAGATAGTAATCGCAATCAGATTTAAAGAAGTATCCCGCATTTATCACTTATTATCAATTGTCACCGTTCACTAGGTCAGAGGGAGACGCTACATCTATAGACCGCGCTTTATAGAAGGTTTCTAAACTATGGCGATCGCCCACATAACGCCAGTGCCAGGGTTCATAACTCACCCCCAGGGGGTTATCTTTCGGAAATGATAGCTCAAAACTATAGAAAGCCGCATTATCCAGTAGCCATTTAAAAGCCGGAGTTTGATCAAAAGTCTCTCTGAGATCCGTATCGGGAAAATTAGCATCAGCCACATCAATAGCATAGCCGGTGTGATGTTCACTGTAGCCAGGAGGGGCGCTTACTTGGGCGCGTTGACTGGGAACTTGTCCCCTTTGGGCTTTGATGTCAAAAAACAAAAATTCCTGATCTTCCAAACCCCGAAACCCAGATATCGGAACCAAAATAATGCCGCTTCTTCTGGCTGCATCAGTCATTTCCAAAAAG
Source organism: Limnospira sp. PMC 289.06 (assembly GCF_032350395.1). Lineage (NCBI taxonomy): Bacteria > Bacillati > Cyanobacteriota > Cyanophyceae > Oscillatoriales > Sirenicapillariaceae > Limnospira > Limnospira sp. PMC 289.06. The sequence goes on along the minus strand of NZ_JARPLC010000056.1, from coordinate 21,548 downwards.
GCATAAGCGGCGGCGCGACGTAACCTGATTACACCATCAGCGGTAATATTTTTCAGTTCACTCTCGGGCGCTTCCTCATAGGGAAGATGTCCCAGAAGATTAACTGGTAGTTGGGACACTTGGTTAGGGATAACCGATGGTGTGGGTAGTGGGTTAGTTGTTGGTGGCGGTTGCATAGCATCAGTTGTTTCTGATGCTGAGAGGTTGATAGAGGTGCGATCTACCACAAAAATCCCAAATTGGTAGTTGAGGGCGATCGCCACCCCAAAGGCTGCTATAGCCAGGGCTAACCACTGCCAAAATTTTGGCGATCGCTTAGACTTACCCAGGTTACTATTATCAGACTTGGGAGTATCTCGAATCGCTTCGGGGATATCTTCGCTGGTCATGGGCGGAACATTATCCAAGTTCTTGTACATATTGACCCCGTTGAACAAAATCACAAAAAAAAGCAGGTAGGAACCTTAACAACTGATCAAGTAGTCCCCTCAGACTACTCCTGGTGGACAACTTAACTTGACGCGAGGGGACTCCTAACAGCTATATTAACTGCCATATACAGTATGTTAGCGGCATTACCCGGTTTTCTTTAGGGCAGACAGTGTTAGTTTGCTATCATATCGTAATTAGTACCATCGATGAGCTATTGCTGCCATCGATCAAGCTGGAAAACACCTCAAAAGCGATTGCCAACTACTATAGGTTAGCTCAAACAGCAACTTTGATACTGTGTCTATTGTAGATTATCCTGCCAAACAAGCCTATCAGCGGGGTCTCAAATGGATCATGGGTTCCGCCCTATTCGCTGTCGTCGGAGTGGGTGGAGTTTTGGGTTATGACCTTATCCAAAATCGACCACCAGCACCCATTTCCGCCGAGGTAATTCCTGTCCAACTCGGAGATGTCGAAGATCGCATTAATGAAGGCGGAATTTTAGAACTAGGCGGACAGCGTAGCATTAAATCTCCTGAAGATGGTGCGGTTGAAAACATTTTAGTACAAGTAGGCGATCGTGTCACCCAAGGTCAACAACTTATGACTTTACGCAACCCCAACCAACAAACCATTTTACAAAAGAAACAGCTAGAAATCCAAAAACAGGAAATTACTGTAGAACGCCATCGCCAAGAAGTAGCCGAAGCCCAAGAACAACTAACCGCCTCCCAACGTCAGTTACAAATTGACCAAGCACAATATCAGCAAGAATTAGCCTCCCAAAAAACCGTACAAGATTTAAAAATTCAGAGACTTGAATCTCAGGTTAATCGCCATCGCGAAAAAGTCGAAGAAGCTGAGATAGAATTAGCAGCGGCTGAGGAGGAATTAGCCAGCAGCCGAGAACTCCTAGAAAGAGGATTTGTTGCACAACAAGAAATTGAACGGGGAGAAGAAAGTGTACGTCAGCAAACCACCGCATTAAGAAACGCCAAACATGACCTCAATACTACCTTGATGGAATTAGCATCAGCTAAAGCCGAATTAATCACCGTTTCTACTACAGTTAACACTTCCCCAGTGGTAGAGTCTGAGATTAGGCTAAGACAGGCGCAAAGCACCTTGAGACAAAGCCTCAGTGAACTAGAACGCCTGCAAATAGAATATCAAGAGGAAGCACTTAAATTACAAAATTTTGTGATTACATCTCCTATTAATGGAGTGGTACTGAATATCAACGTTAGAGAGGGAGATGGACTCAATCGTGGTCACGATTTAATCACATTAGGCGACCCTAATCAGGAAATCGTTAGACTGCAATTATCAACCCTTAACGCCGTTCAAGTTAGACAAAATCAATTAGTCCGTGTTACCGAAATAGGGCCTAATCCTGAAGTATTTACAGGACGAGTAGACCAGGTTGATCTCGCCACCCGACAGTCGGAAGGAAATCAAGACTCAGGTTCAGGACAAGCCTCAGTTTTTGCTACTGTTAAATTAGATAGACCCACCGGACGTTTAATTCCCGGAAGTCCAGTTAGTGTAGAAATTGTCTTAAATCAACGAGAAAATGTTGTGGTTCTCAATACAGAATTAATCCAAAGAGAGAGAAACTCTCGCTATGTGTGGGTGTTAGATGATAATAATACCGCCCAAAAGCAGCCTGTCACCCTCGGACTCGAAGGATTACTACAAGTAGAAATTACCTCGGGTTTAAATTCAGGAGATTTAGTTATTTCTCCTCCCATAAACCACAACTTAGAACCAGGTAAATTGGTTATATATGAGCCTCAATAAATTTATCGTTTATGCCAAATTATACCACAGTTAATCATCCAATCAATTCATGAGTTTATCTCTATTAAATTTATTCGGTTTAAGTTGTCAGTCATTAATGGGTAATCCTCTCCGGTCTACTCTGTCAGCGGTGGGGGTATTTATGGGAGTAGCAGCAGTGACGGCGACTCTACAAGTTCGGAATATTTCGGAATCAGTAATTGCTAAACAAATTGCAGCTAGAGAAGCCCCAGTAATTAGATTGTCTCCAGCCTGGAGAAGGGGGGTTGAATTTCAGGGCTTGAACCTTAGTGATTTAGAGTTTTTACAGAGTCGATTAACGGGTGTAACCGCCATTGCTGGTCAACGAAGTGCTTGGTGGATTAATTCGGTTTTATTTCAAGATCGCAGTATTAATCCAGAATCAAAATTAGCTGTTTCTTTGGAATACCAAATAACCTCCGGTCGCCGCATGGTCAAAGGTCGTTTTTTTAATGAAACTGACTTTTTGCAATATCGACCCGTGATTATCGTTGATGAAATTTTGGCAATTGAACTATTTGGAAATCTTGACCCGATTAACCAATCAGTGTATATTCAAAATCGACCTTATACTATAGTGGGAGTTGCTGAAACTAGAGAAATATCATCACGGTCAGGTCAACAGGGGTTATTGCTGATACCTCTACCATTAGATGCGGCGGCGACGGGAGCGCGTCATTTACATAATATCACTGTAGGGGTAAAAAACCTAGAAGAAATTGACCAAATAGAACAGCAAGCGATCGCTCTTTTAAAACAACGAGTTCCCACCCAAGAATATCGAGGTTGGCAAAATATTAACGATATTTTAGAACAACAGAAAACCCTCGAATCAGTTTCCCAAGCGTTGCTAGTTGTAGGTGCAATATCCTTAATTGTAGGAGGGGTGGGAATTGCTAATGTTACGATTGCTTCTGTGATTGAACGTACCCCCGAAATTGGATTAAGACGAGCTATTGGAGCTACACAACTCGATGTTATGCTACAGTTTATTGTAGAGGCGGCGATTTTGAGCTTAATGGGTGGAACTATAGCGATCGCCACTGTTCACGGCGCGACTATAGTAGTTACAGAACAGTTTAACTTACCATACGAATTTGACCACGAAACTGCTATAATCGCCCTGAGTTCCTCCGTATTAGTGGGGGTAGGGGCGGCGTTCTTTCCCGCCCTCCGCGCCAGTAAACTAGACCCAGTGAAAGCATTAAAGGGACAGTAATTATGGCTAAAAATCCCGAACCATTCACAACAATGAGCGATCGCTTTTGGTGGCTGAGATTTTTACTAATTGCGATCGCCACATCAGGTTTATGTATTACCTTAGCTATCAGCTTAGAAACTCCTCCAGTTCCCCAAGCTAACGCCTCCCGTAACACGCCATCAATCACCCCTCCCGACCTTCCCGAAACTTCACCGCATTCCACCATCAACCCAGAAAATAATACCACAGAAAAAACTCGGTTTAAACTTCCCCGAATTCTGGGAAATATAGCCCGGTTATCTCCGTTAAAAGTAGAAGCTGAACCCTCGCCAAATGGGCTTAATTCAGAGATTATCTCCCCAGAATATTCCTCAGAAAGAGATAGCAATCAAAAGGCGATCGCTAACCCCCAACCTGAACCAGCCATTGCCGCAACTCTCCCCCAATCAGCAGAATATAGTGTCAATAATACCCTAGATAATTGGTTAAATGGCATAGAAATTTTCCCCCAATTTAGTCAATCTCAACCCGTCATTAATTCCCCTCAAAATGAAAGTACACCCTCCCCAGAAATTCGCCAGTTTATCCCAGAAAATCAAGAGAATGGTGTCCAATTAACTATACAAGATGTGGTATTTCTGACCCTGGCTAATAATAGAAACATTAAAAATCAGTACCTACAACGAATTATACAGCGTCGAGATTTACAAGTAGCCGAAGATAAATTTTCCCCAGAGTTTACCCCCAATTTATCAATTGAATGGCAAGATATTCAACAGGGGGGACAAAGTATTTCTATGACATCAGGCTTAGTTTTAGGAGCCCAAATGGTTATCAAAATTCCCACAGGGGGAGAGTTAAATATGGGCTGGACAGGTCGCGGCGAGAGACAAGGAAGCAGCTTTAATGCGGAAAATAGATTAAGACAGAATTTAGAATTATCCTTCCGACAACCCCTTTTAAGAGATGGTGGGATGGAAGTAAATCGCGCCTCGATTAAAATTGCTCGCCTTGATGAAGCGATTAATATTTTAAACCTCAAAAATACTTTGATTGACCAAATCACCCAGGCGATTTTAGCCTATAGAAATTTAATCCAAGCCCAGGAAAGGGTCAAAATTCAAGCGCAGTCCTTGGCTTCCTCTCAACAACAAGTAGAAAACACTCAGTTTTTAATCAATGTAGGTCGTCTTCCGGCTATTGACTTAATCCCCGCCCAACGAGGAGTTAAAAATAATGAAATTAGCCTTTTAGATGTTCAAAATAACCTGAAAAGACAACAATTAGCATTATTGAATATTCTGGATTTGGAGCAGGATATTATTCCGGTGGCTGTCCAAATCGATTTGGATGAACTAGCCATGCCAGAATTTCCAGAATTTCGCGAAATTGCTTTAGTAAATAGACCGGATTATTTACAAGCAAAACTAGAAATAGAAAAGGCAGAAACTGCTTTAATAGTAGCTGAAAATAATCGCCGATGGCAGATTGATTTTGATACAGGACTTCGACACAACCCCTCCCCCAATCTTGTGGAAGATAGAACGGAATTAAGGGCGGGAATTGTGTTTAGTAAAGAATTGGGCGATCGCACTATTGAACAAGAGTTTGAACGCCGTCGCATTAGTCTAATTCAAGCCCAAAACGATTTGGAAGAAGAAAGACAACAAATTGATATTAATGTAGCTAATGCTGTGCGGGATGTTCGGGATAATTATCAAAAATTAGAGTTGGCTAAAGAGTTGACAGAATTGAGGAGACAGGAACTAAATAACGAAGAAGAAAAGATTAGGCTAGGTGTGGGGAATACTTCGGTAGTCGATTTAGTCCGGTTTCAAGATGATTTAGTTAACGCCCAAAATGCGGAATTAAATGCCCAAATTGATTACCTCAACTCTTTAACTGAATTAGACCGAATTTTAGGCACAACCTTAGAAAGATGGGATATTATTGTGGAAACAGACAGTAAAATTTAAAAATCTATGGTTATTGAATTAATTTGTGAAGAGCAAGATGGGGAAAATCAACGCCTGGATAGGTGGTTATCAGAAAGGGTGCAGCAGTTGTCTAGATCCCGTTTACAAGCCTTAATTTCGTCGGGTCATGTTTGGGTAAATAATTCCCCCTGTACGTCGAAAAAGGCTACAGTTCAAATTGGCGATCGCATTCAAGTGGAAATCCCCCCAGCCATTCCCTTGGAATTAAAGGCTACTAATATCCCCCTAGATATACTCTATGAAGACGAAGAACTACTCATCATAAATAAACCGGCTGGCTTGGTAGTTCATCCCGCCCCAGGACACGCAAACGATACCCTAGTCAACGCCCTATTAGCCCATTGTGAAACCTTAGCTGGTATTGGCGGCGTACAGCGTCCCGGCATAGTTCATCGCCTAGATAAAGATACCACGGGAGCGATCGCGATCGCCAAAACTGACCACGCCCACCAACACCTACAGGCTCAAATTCAGGCTAAAACCGCCCGCCGCCAGTATTTGGGCATCATTTATGGTGTCCCTAAAACTACCTCCGGTGTCATTGACCAGCCTATAGGTCGCCACCACAGCGATCGCAAAAAAATGGCAATTGTACCCGAACACCAAGGCGGACGTAGCGCTATCACCCGCTGGCAGGTCCAGGAACGCCTGGGAAACTATACTTTGATAGAATTTGAACTAGAGACAGGTCGCACCCACCAAATTCGCGTTCACAGCGCCAGCATTGGTCATCCTATCGTGGGCGATCGCGTCTATGGAAAAGGTCGCTCCGTAGGAGTCAACCTCCCCGGACAAGCCCTCCACGCCTGGAAACTGACGCTACAGCATCCCACTTCCGGGGAATTAATAGAAGCGATCGCACCCCTACCTCACACCATGACGACTCTATTAAAGGTTTTACGCGATCGTTAATTATCAATCAGCGCGTGAGTTGACCCTGGGAGCAGGACTTGGGTTGCTTTTTCAATTTACCTCTGTTATCATGAAAGATGATCACGTAGGTGAAATATATCATAATTTACCCCCACCTGTCAACCCATCCCTGTTGATCTTGGTTGTTGGCTGGTCAAATAGTTAGCAACATCTTTTAACAGTATTAGCTACCACATTAGCATGATTAAATGTTAAGTTTAAGGTAGAGCAAAACACGGCTAGAAAACCCAACAGGGGCGAAATGACTGAATCTTTAGATTTACTTAAAGATTTTTTTTCCCCCAGAAAAGCTAGAAACTATCGACAATAAGGTTAAATATGTCCAGGTATGATTCCCATTTACGGTGTTCTTTTTGTGGCAAATCTCAGGAACAAGTTCGCAAGTTAATCGCAGGCCCCGGGGTCTATATCTGCGATGAGTGTGTGGAACTTTGTAATGAAATCCTGGAAGAAGAGTTTTCAGAAAGGGCTGGAAATAAACCACAACCGGGTCTAGGTGTAGAAACTAGACCATCTCCTTCCCCAACGAGACTAACACCCCTAACAGAACTTCCTAAGCCAGTGGAAATCAAACAGTACCTGGATCAGCACGTCATTGGCCAAAACAATACCAAAAAAGTCTTATCAGTGGCAGTCTACAATCACTACAAGCGTCTTAGTGTAGATGCTGAAAACATTAGCAATCAAGGCTTTGACGAAACCCAAGGCTATAGCGACGAGCAGGTAGAATTACAGAAGTCGAATATTCTACTAATGGGGCCGACTGGATGTGGTAAAACTCTCCTAGCAGAATCTCTGGCTAAACTCCTGGATGTTCCCTTTGCGGTGGCTGATGCTACTACGCTGACAGAAGCTGGCTATGTGGGGGATGATGTGGAAAATATCCTACTGCGGTTGCTACAGGTAGCTGATTTCGATATCGAAGCGGCGCAGCAGGGAATTGTCTATATCGACGAAATTGATAAAATTGCCCGCAAAAGTGAAAATACTTCCATCACGCGAGATGTTTCTGGGGAAGGGGTGCAACAAGCTCTGTTAAAAATATTAGAGGGAACTGTGGTTAATGTGCCACCCCAGGGAGGAAGGAAGCACCCCTATCAAGATTTTATCCAAATTGATACGAGCAAGATTCTGTTTATCTGCGGCGGAGCTTTTGTGGGTCTCGATAAGGTGGTTGAACAACGCATGGGTAAAAAATCCTTGGGCTTTATTCAACCGGGGGTGAAGCCAGAAGAAGAGGGGGTTAAAACATCTGTGGACTCCACGGAAGTTCTCCAAAATGTGGAACCTCAAGATTTGGTGAAATTTGGCCTGATTCCTGAGTTTATCGGTCGGGTTCCAGTCCTGACTGTGATTTCTCCTCTTGATGAGGAAGCGCTGGTGAAAATCTTGACTGAGCCTCATAATGCTTTGGTTAAGCAGTATAAACAACTGCTGAAAATGGATAATGTTTCTTTGGAGTTTGAACCTGATGCTTTAATTGCGATCGCCAAAGAAGCCTACCGACGTAAAACGGGGGCTCGTGCATTGCGCGGGATTTTAGAAGAGTTAATGTTAGAGGTAATGTATGAGTTACCCTCCCGCAAGGATGTTAACAGTTGTGTGATTACTAAGGAAATGGTAGAAAAACGGTCAACTGCAGAGGTTCTCTGGCATCCGGCTTGGCGACGCAAGCACGAATCGGCTTAAATTAAATATACCGAAAATTGTCCGGTTAGGATTCATAGATCCTGTGGTCAGAGTCAGAGGGCGGGTTAGTTAATCAACCCGCCTTCAGATTTAGTTAGCAGTGGAAGCGGCCCCGATCGCGATCGCATCCATCGCATACATTATCAGTTTAGTCTGTGTGCGCCGTATCTTAACAGCATATCTAAACTAGCCAATCGATTTTCCCAACTTTTGACTTGGTAGGGTTTTTCCCTAGCGTGGAGGGTCATATAACCGTTAAATTGAGATTGAAAAGTAGCTAATTCTCGTTGAGCGCGACTCAAGGCTTGAGGGTTGGGGGACTCAGCCAAATTTTGCAAAGCCTGTGCTAAAACTTCTGCTTGGTTTCTAAAGCTGCTTAGTTGAGATTCCCTGATCCAGAGTTGGTCATTAGCGAGGAGAAAACTCCACTCTCGCTTGAGGGCTAAATAGCGATCGCTGGCAGCTTGGAGAGGCTGACGGTAGGGGATAATGGCGCTATGATTCCCGCCATTATTTTGAGTGCGGCGCAAAAATCCCTGCAAGTTGCTATCAATGGTTTCCACTGCAAAAATGGAATAGCCACCACTAGGTAAATCTCTGAGGGCTTGAATTTGGTCGATCGCCACTACATTAGGAATATCCAAAAGTTTGACGGAGGGGGCGATTAAAGTAGGCCCTAACTGTTGTGGTCCGGTGAGAGGTTGAGTAATGCGCTGTAGGCGATTAGTATCGAGGGAATAAGTCATAGGGACTAGCAAATCAAGATATCCTTGACGTGCCCAAACTTCCCAATGTTGTTGAATTTGAGCAATGCGTTCAGTTTCCGGGTGTGGAAACACCGCCGCCGAGAGAATCACATTCGGATAATTGGCGTTTAACAGTTGTCGGACATCGCGGACAAAAGATGTCACCTGGTCAGACCTAAATTGGGTCCACTGTTGCCATAATGCCACATCACCGGGAGTGATAGAAATGGGGTCAACTCCAGTTAAATCTCGAAACTGGGTTCTGGAGGCTGTACCATAACCAAAATTAAAATTACGGTTAGCATCCTGAAAGGGATAGCGGATATAGTCGAGATGAATGCCATCAACCTGATAATTGTGGGCAATTTCTCCGACCAAACGTAATAGATAACTGCGAACTTCCCGGTTAGCTGGGTCTAGGTAAGCCTTGCGATCGTTTTCGTGCCAAGTCCGACCCTGGTTATCCAAATTAGCCCATTCCGGGTAAGCGGACAACACAGGACCTAGATAACTGTCAGGTTGTCGCAAGACGGCATTGTGTCGCTGATTAGCGGTCGCAAATACCCAAACCCAGGCGTGTAATTCCATACCCCTAGCTTTTGCTAGTTTTACCGCGTCGGCTAAGGGGTCCCAACCGACGGTCAAAGGATTTTGGGCGGGCGCAACTCGGGAGGGGTAGACAGTATATCCGGCGTTGAGAGTTTCAAAAAATACGGTATTGATTCCGGCATCTGCCAAACGGTCAAATATCTGGGCGAGTCCGGCTTCTCCTCTGGCTGCGACGATTGTACCACGATCTAGCCAAACGGCCCGAATTTCTGCGCCCGATCGCTCTCCGTCGGTGGGGTAATTTTCCCACAATTTTTGACGCGCATCTAACCATAATCTTCTGGCTGCTACCCAATTTTGGGCGGCTACCAATTCGGGAAACTGTTTAATGGCTTGTTGGGCTTGGGCGATCGCATTTTGTCTTGTTGATGGTATAGATGTGGTGACACTAGCAATTGTAGTCACTGGATTTTTCGGTTCAGCCGAAGCTATCTGCAAGTTAATGGGGGTACTACCAGAAGCCGAAGCTATAACAGCATTTTCAAACCTACCCAACAGACTCTCTAATTCCTCCCTCATCAAAATAGCGGTAGTGTTATCAATGGGATCGTTACCTGGTTTGACCTCTAACCCGGCTGGGGCTGATTGTTCCGAGGGGTCGGTAAATAATTGCAGCAGAGAAGGACGGGGGTTGACTGAGGCTAGGTTGGGGTTACTAACTCGATTAGCTGGTGGGGGGGTCTGAATAGTTGTTGATGTCCCTGTATTTGACCGCTGAGGGGGGGTTTGAATAGTTGTTGATGTCCCTGTATTTGACCGTGGTGGGGGGGTTTGTATGGTGGTATTTTGCCGGGCTACAGAGGATTGTGGGGGAGGGGTGGCGGCGCTGTCACGATTAATAGCAGCCTGTAACCAAGCTGTATCTACTTCTGGTGACTCTCCGCGTCCCCAATACCATCCTAAATAAATAGCCTGGGTGGTCGCAATGGCGGCGGCGGAAGCGCTACTACCCTGCCAAACTCCGGCGGTGTAGCTTGCTTGGGTGGCGGGAATTAATACGCCACCTGCTACGGTTCCACTGGTGTTTACTGTGGGGGCCCAGTTTGTTATATTACGACAAATCTGATCTTGACAGCGATCGCTTTGAGTAATCGGCGCGGCTGGGTTACTCAGGGGAAAAGCCCAATAAGACCCGATTAGGGTTCTTAGTCTTTCACGGGCTAAGGGAGTTGAACGGTTCCCCACTGTCCCACTGGCTATTAGCCGCCCGCCCTGTTGTACCCATTGTTCTAATATACGAATTTGGTCTGTGGTCATTACTTCCACATTGGGAAGGAATAATACTCGCAGCCCCTGTAATGCTTCGGCGCTATTGAGATTATCTATATCAATGGTTTGATAGTTGATGCGACTGCTTTGTAGTCGGCTTTCTACACTATTCCAGTCTGCTGTTGGTAATGGGGAACGTACTACTCCTAAAATTGTTTCGGCTTTCACCAGTCCAGGAAACCAGGCGGAGAGATTAATTATAATACCAGTCAGAATCGCTGTGAGTGGGTACTTTCGGGAAGATGCCATGGGCTGTTCAGTAGTTTGTTATTGATCAAGTCAACATCCGATCTAGTCAAGATAGATAGATTGTAGTTACGCACCCAGAAAGCCTAAGTCAGGGCTATCAATTGTGGAAATCCTGATTCATTCTACAACTAAAGGCGATCGCCATAAATCGATAAATCCACCCATTTGGGAGACTCACCCCGACTCGAGTTGTTGGGTTTATTCGTTCCCTGGGTTCAGGGCGTGAGCAAATCTATGTATAGCTGCCACATTAGATATTACCGCCAAAGCTATCAGTAGGGGAAAAATTTGCCCGGTTAATAGTCCTATAATAATCAAAACTGTCCGCACAGCCCGGCTACCAATACTAGCGATACTGCTGCGACCTAATGATTCACTTTTGGCGCGAATATACGGAACCATTGTAGTTCCTAACAGTGCTATTAATCCCACTACTAAGTTATCCCTAGGGTTCCCTAAAATTAGGGCTGATATTATCAAAAAATCTACATAGCGATCTAATACACTATCGAGTAAGTTTCCGGTATCGGAAGCGATACCCCTAGACCGAGCTAGGTCTCCATCTAAACAATCTAGTAACCCACTAATTACTATGGCTAACACTGCCCAAAGATAGTAATTTTTTAGGATTAAAAAACTGGCTAAGAATCCGCCAATTAGTAAAGAAGTCCAGGTGATGCCATTGGGGGTTATCCAAGATACATTAATCAAGGCTTGGGCGATTTTGATGGTAAAAAATTGCAGGATTTTGTCTAGGGGAGATTGAGGGGAAACTATTTGATTTTCGGGAATTTCTGAGGATTTTTCGTAGACAGTATCTGACATATTTTGATGGTTGCTAAATGTTGGTTTATGACAAACTAAGTATCACAGGAGTTGACAAAAGTCAATCGGACTCAGATACCAACTCCCAGATAGCTAGGTATTTAAGGATGAAAGACACGCGCCAAATTGGGTAGGACTTCAACTTGAATTGGGGCTGAGGAAATAGGTTCCCCGTCTAGGGCTAAAAATTCTCCATCTTGGGGGTCTAGGTGAAAACCTCGCAGCTTATAATATTCGATTCCTGGGATGGCTAGATGCTGTCCTTTATTGCACAATAAAAAAGCCTTAATTAAGTTAAATTTAGAGATACCACGCCGCACTAATAAGACATCTATATTTCCATCTGTGGGGTGAGAGTGAGGTGCGGGATTAAGATTATAAGCTGCCCAAGGAACATTCATCGCCCATAACAGTATATAATCATCCTCAATTATAAGGGGAGATTCACAGTCGGCAGTAATTAGGGATAATTTGCCTCGATAATGACGCAGTTTTAAGATTTCCCATAGTGCATAAATATCGGTTTTTAAAGAACCCAAAAACCGGAGATTATCCGATTTTATATCGACGGCAGCAATTAATCCCCAGGCTATGGAGAGAATGCTATAATAAAAGCGATCGCCTTGTTGAACCCGCAGAATATCCAGAGGTTGAATATTGCCTCTGGTAATGGCAATTGTAGCATTGATTGCATTATAGGTTTCTCCAGCTTCTTCTAGCAGAGTTTTACATAAGCCATTACTGGTGCCACCGGGGATTATTCCCAGGGGTGTTTTAATGGCTTTTTCCCAGTCTTGACGGTTCATTAAGCCGTTAATAACCTCATGAATGCTACCATCTCCCCCCACAACTACTAAGCCATCAATTGAGGATAAATCTATATTTTCGATGCGATTTTTGAGGTCGCCAGCATAACTGGTAAAGGTGACATTAAATGCGGTATTATGGTTGGATAAAATGGGTTTTATTTGCTCAAATATTTGTAGGGATTTACCTTTACCACTGGCGGGATTAATGAAAATCTCTAATCGTTGATTCCAAGTTTTTGGGGGTTGATTTGACCAACTCATTATCTGCTAATTCCGGGAATTAATTAAAGGCGATCCGCGCCGCGCATTATCGCCATATTTATATATTATCATATTATGATAGTTATTGATCCACTAATTTGCCAGAAAAAATGTAAACCTCCGGGGCTATTTTGGGGATTAACTATAGTTAAAAAATCACAGATTTATTAGAGGATTTCCCACGTCAAAAAAATCTTCCATCCAGAGAGAACCAAGTAAGGCACCTTGATTAATAAACTCTTTAACTCCCTGCATATCTGCGGTTCTTTTGGCTTGAGTAAAACCTTGATTATCTCGATACAGTACCCATAACTCTTCTGGCTTTAAACTATTCACAAAAAACGGAGAATGGGTAGTTACCATTAATTGAGTATTAGCAGAAGCTGTCCGGCATTCTTCAGCCAGTTGTGGCAATAAAACCGGATGTAAGTGATTTTCTGGTTCTTCAATGCCGACTAATTGAGGAGGTTTTGGGTCATATAATACAGTTAAATATGCCAATAGTTTTAAAGTGCCGTCCGAAGCAAATTTGGCGAGAATTGGATTAGAAAAAGGAGCGTCTTTTATTTGTAATAACAAACGACCATCTGGCATAATTGATGCTGCCACTTTTTCTAAGCGAGGAATTCGGGAAGATAAAGTTTTTAAGATTGCCTCTAAACGTTGGGGATGTTGTTCTTTTAAATATTGGATAACATTAGGTAAATTATTCCCGGTGGCGGATAATCTTTCTTGGGTTCCCGCTTCGGGAATGCTGCGGGTATTGTCGGCGGTTAAATAGGATAAATACCATCCGGTAATGAACCGCCTTAAAGCACTAACCCGGGGATGTTTGGCAAATTGTCCCAAGGTATTAACTGCTAATAATTCCGGTGAGTCAAGTTGTTCCGTGATTCTTTCGTCTTGTTCGTCTGGCATTTCCCCACTAATGACTTGTCCTTCCCCCTTTTTAAAGTCCAAAAAACGGAAGGGTTTACCTTGTCCTCCTCGTCGCCAATGCAGCCATTCTTCGGCAATCAAAGGGCGATTATTTTCTTCATTGATGGCGAGATGATAGGTAATTAAAGGAGAGGCGGAGGTTTCTCGATATTTTAATTCAATCACAATGCAGCCTTGACTATCTCGGGTGCGGAGTTCTCGAAATCTACCCCGTCTATCCCAGGCTTTGCTGAGGCTTTCTGTGAAGCATTCAGATAGAAAGGCAAACACATCAAAAATTGTGGATTTGCCACTGCCGTTAGGACCTAAAAATACGGTGAGGGGAGTAATTTTTTTTAATTCGAGATTTTGTAAGGCGCGGTAATTTCTAACTTTGAGATATTCGATTTTGGGAATTGTACTCATAATTTGGCGGATCAGATATACTGCTAACTATAGCGGTGGGTCGGGGGAATCGGCAATCTATAATAGTTGGGAATAGTTTGTCAGGGTTTCCAGATAGTGTGATGGATGGGACTGTCTACTCAAGGGTTCCGATGGTGGATTGATTAACTTTGGGGGATGTCTGGGGCTGTCTGGGGGGTTTCCAGAAGGTTTTTGGTTATGACTATGAATTATTGCCGAGTTGATCCATACTTAATCTACATCCCTGAAGACAACCAGCTTTGGGCTTGAGTAAAATCAAACATAGTCGCCATAGGGCATTGGGAGACTCTAAACGGACGCAGAGCGAGGGTAAGACTACTTAGGTAGCACATTGCTGTGAAGCGTCAAGGAATCCTCGCTCCTTCAGGACGAGGAGATATGTCAACAAGAGAGACAGGAAAAGGAGAATTTATGACGCAGCCTCTTATCCCTATCGATCAATGTCCGATTCAGATTGAGGACGATCGCACAGGTACTAATGTGGAAACTCTAAAACGGGCTTTTGCAGATAACCTGTTTTATCTTCAAGGTAAGTATGAGTCCCTGGCTACTCAGGATGACTTTTATATGGCTTTGGCTTACACTTTGCGCGATCGCCTCCTGAATCGTTGGCTAAAGACCATGAAAACTTACATGGAGAAAGATGTTAAGGTAGTTTACTACCTCTCCGCTGAGTTTCTCATGGGTCGCCACATGGGTAATAGCCTGATTAACCTGCATCTTTATGATCGGGTACGTCAAGCCGTCGAAGAGTCTGGGTTAGATTTGGATGAAATTCTCGAACATGAACCCGACCCCGGCTTGGGTAATGGGGGTTTGGGACGGTTAGCCGCTTGCTTCGTCGATTCCTTGGCTACCCTGGAAATTCCGGCCGTGGGTTATGGTATTCGCTACGAATTTGGGATTTTTACCCAGGCGATCCGCGATGGATGGCAAGCAGAAGTCCCTGATAAATGGTTGCGCTTTGGTAATCCTTGGGAAATTGCCCACCCTGACCAAGCCGTTGAGGTCAAATTAGGCGGCCATACGGAAATGTACCATAATGAAAAAGGCGAGTATAAGGTTCGCTGGATTCCCGCTAACCGAGTAGTAGGGATTCCCTATGATACTCCCGTTCCCGGTTATGATACTAATACCGTTAATCCCCTGCGTCTGTGGCGGGCTGAGGCTTCTGATGATTTCAATTTTGATGCCTTTAATGCTGGCAACTATGATGGGGCGGTCGCTGAAAAAATGCGATCGGAAACTATCTCTAAGGTGTTATATCCCAATGATAACACCCCCCAAGGTAAGCAATTGCGACTAGAACAACAGTTTTTCTTTGTTTCTTGTTCCCTACAGGATATTATCCGCACTCACCTACTGCGACATCCTAGCTTACATAATCTTCATGATACCGCCGCTATCCAACTTAATGATACTCACCCGGCAGTAGCGATCGCTGAAATGATGCGATTGTTAATGGATGAACATGAGATGGATTGGAATACCGCTTGGCGGGTTACTCAAAAAACCTTCTCCTATACCAACCATACTTTACTCCCAGAAGCCTTGGAAAAATGGTCTGTGGGTTTGTTTGAATATCTGCTTCCCCGCCACCTGGAGATTATTTATGAAATTAATCGCCGCTTCTTGGAAGACGTTAAACGTTGGTATCCTGGTGATGATAATTTGATCAGTCGTCTTTCTCTGATTGATGAGTCCGGGGAAAAATATGTCCGTATGGCGAATTTGGCTTGTGTCGGTAGTCATGCTGTTAATGGCGTGGCCGCACTACATACCGAACTCCTGAAACAAGACACTCTCCGGGATTTCTATAAGTTGTGGCCAGGAAAGTTCATTAATAAGACTAATGGTGTCACTCCCCGACGCTGGATTTTGATGTGTAATCCTAAACTGGCTGAACTTTACAACTCCAAAATCGGTGAGGGTTGGTTAAAAGACCTTAGTCAACTAAAGCAGTTGGAAAAATATGTTGATGACCCAGATTTCTGTCAGCAGTGGCGAGAAGTTAAGCTACACAATAAGCGACAGTTAGCACAATATATCTGGGAACATAATGGCATCGAAGTTGACCCCCATTCGATGTTTGATATCCAGGTAAAACGGATTCATGAGTACAAGCGTCAGCATTTGAATGTGCTGCATATTATCAGCCTGTATAATCGGATTAAGCAGAATCCTGACCAGCATATTGTACCCTGTACTTTTATCTTTGGTGGTAAGGCTGCCCCTGGTTATTTTATGGCGAAGTTGATTATCAAGCTAACTAATTCGGTGGCTGATATCATTAACCATGATCCTGATGTTCGAGGTCGCTTAAAGGTAGTTTTCCTCAACAATTTTAATGTTTCTTTGGGTCAGCGTATCTATCCGGCGGCGGATTTGTCAGAACAAGTTTCTACCGCTGGAAAAGAAGCCTCTGGAACCGGAAACATGAAGTTTGCTATGAATGGGGCGATGACTATTGGCACCTTGGATGGTGCTAATATTGAAATCCGCGAAGAAGCTGGGGCGGAAAATTTCTTCCTGTTTGGTTTGACTGCACAGGAAGTTGCTGATACTAAGGCTAAGGGTTATAATCCCTGGGATTATTATAGCAGTAATCCGTCCCTGAAAGCGGTAATCGATCGCATTGCTGATGGCTATTTCTCCCACGGCGATAAAGAGTTATTTAAGCCTTTGCTTGATTCTCTCATGTACCATGATCAGTATATGCTTTTTGCTGATTATCAGGCTTATGTGGACTGCCAGAAACAGGTCGCTAAAACTTACAGTGATCAGGATAAGTGGACTCGGATGTCTATTTTGAATGCTCTGCGGATGGCTAAGTTTTCGAGCGATCGCACTATTCGAGAGTATTGTAATGAAATCTGGAATGTGCGCTCTGTACCTATTGAAATGGAAGAGTACAGTCAAGAAAATGCCGGTTTGAATCTCGGTAAATAACTTGATTCTCGTTGGTTTTTGGGGCGGCTACAAGTCGCCCTTTTTTCATTCACAGAGTTTTTAACTAGACAATACCTAACTATCGCCGCCTTAAATTATGTCCCACTGCTGAAAGTCCATATAACTCCCCGGGTTGCATTCTTGTCTGTGCAGTCGCTGGGAGAATTAGCACCAGAGTTTTAAAAAAAAGCGATCGCCTTCGTCTGCTATAAAAATTAACGATACAGTCTAAAGTACAGATCAGCCAACCATTATACGGAAGTTTATGTCAGAGCAAAAATTTGGTGTCATTGGTCTAGCGGTCATGGGTGAAAACCTAGCCCTGAATGTTGAACGCAATGGCTTTCCTGTCGCCGTTTACAACCGCACCAGTGCCAAAACTGATGAGTTTATGCAAAAACGGGCCCCCGGCAAAAATGTCAAACCCGCCTACACCCTCGAAGAATTTGTCGCGTCCCTCGAACGTCCCCGCCGTATCCTCGTCATGGTCAAGGCGGGTAAACCTGTCGATGCCGTCATTAACCAATTGAAACCCCTCCTCGATCACGATGATATGATTATCGATGGGGGAAATTCTCTCTATGAGGACACTGAGAGGCGCACCAAGGAACTCGAAGCTACTGGTTTAGGGTTTATGGGTATGGGTGTCAGCGGCGGCGAGGAAGGCGCGCTATGGGGCCCTAGTTTAATGCCCGGAGGAACTCAGAATTCCTATCAAGCCCTTGAACCTATTTTAACTAAAATTGCCGCTCAAGTTGATGATGGCCCCTGTGTCACTTATATTGGCGCTGGCGGCGCGGGTCACTATGTCAAAATGGTTCACAATGGCATTGAATATGGCGATATGCAGCTTATTGCAGAAGCCTATGACCTCCTGCGTAATGTCATTGGCTTGAATGAACAACAGCTTTATGAGGTCTTTGCTGAGTGGAACACTACCGATGAGTTAAACTCTTTTCTGATTGAAATTACCGCCGATATTTTTAAGCAAAAAGACCCCGAAACCGGCAAGCCTCTCGTTGACTTGGTTTTGGACTCGGCTGGACAAAAAGGAACCGGACGCTGGACTGTCGTTAGTGCTTTGGAGTTGGGCGTTTCTATTCCTACCATTACTGCTGCTGTTAATAGCCGGATTATTTCTTCCTATAAGGATGAACGGGTGGCAGCTTCTCAGGAATTGCCGGGACCTAGTGCTAATTTTGATGGTGATGTTACCTCTTTCAT
Organism: Limnospira sp. PMC 289.06; assembly: GCF_032350395.1. Lineage (NCBI taxonomy): Bacteria > Bacillati > Cyanobacteriota > Cyanophyceae > Oscillatoriales > Sirenicapillariaceae > Limnospira > Limnospira sp. PMC 289.06. Next base: position 3,169 of record NZ_JARPLC010000056.1, on the reverse strand, counting down.
CAATAAAGTTCGTGATGCTTTGTACTGCTCCAAAATCTGCTCTTATGCTCAGGGTATGGCGCTTATGGGTAAGGCTTCTCAGGAGTTTAATTATAATCTGAATTTGGGCGAAATTGCCCGCATTTGGAAGGGAGGCTGCATTATTCGGGCGGGATTTTTGAATAAAATTAAGCAGGCTTATGACCAAAATCCTCAATTGCCTAATTTGCTACTTGCGCCGGAGTTTAAGCACACTATTCTTGACCGTCAGTCGGCTTGGCGAGAAGTTCTCGTAACTGCAAATACTATGGGTATTCCTGTGCCGGCTTTTAGTGCTTCTTTGGATTATTTTGATAGTTATCGCCGCGTGAGTTTACCTCAAAATTTAACTCAAGCACAACGAGACTATTTTGGCGCTCATACTTATGAGCGTATCGATAAACCCAGGGGTCAGTTTTTCCATACTGAATGGGCTAATGTTGATTAATTATCAGGTTTAGTCCCTTGGTGATTAACTGAGTTTTCCCTCACCCAAAACCCCCCACCTCTGGGGGGCTGCTTTATGCTATAAGGTGGCTATACATTCTATTTGGACTCGTGCATTTTCCGGGAGTTGCGACACGGCTACACAGGTGCAAATTGGCATATTTCCATCGGTAAAATAGCTAGAGTAAACGCTATTCATGCGATCGCTTTCCTGCAAGTCTACCATAAAAATCGTCGTTTTCATCACCTTAGACCAACCTACTCCCGCCGCCGTTAAAATCGCGCCAATATTATCCATCACTCGCCGCGTCTGGTCGGTAATTTCGTCATCGCATAACATAATATTTAGGCGGGGGGCTATGGCTATTTGACCAGCAATATATATACAGTCATTAATGATAACGGCTTGGTGAGGACTATTAGGAGATTTCGGCGCGTTTTCTGTATTAATAAATTCTGCCTTAGTCGAGTTTCTCCCAGACTCCCCCACTTCCATAATCAAATCATCATCGAGGTCATAAACTTCACCGTCTGGCATAATTGCGCCAATGATTTGAGCTTCTTGATAGTTAGTTAGGTACAAATTTGCATCAGTTAAATTGGCTCCGACAAAACTCGCATTTTTAACTTTGGCTTTCATTAGATTAGCTGTTTTGATGTTAGCTTGCTTGAAATTAGCCCCCTCTAAACAAGTCTCTCTCAAGATGGCTTCCTCTAGGTTTGCCATTTTAAAATTACATTTTTTGCAGTTAGCTGCAGCCAAGTTTATGCGGAATCCATAAATGCCAGAAAAATTACATCCTTCTAAATCCAAATACGACCAATTTATGGAAAACATTTTACTACCAGAAAAATTAACATTTTTGATTATAGCTTTAGCCATGTTAATATCATCAAATCGACTAGATTCCTCGAATTGAGCCCCGGTTAAATCTGCCCCAGAAAAATCTATGGTTTGCAAATCAGACTTGATAAAACAGGCGTTAGTTAAGTTGGCATTAACAAATTGTACGGATTGGAAAGTTGACCCACTAAAGTTACAATTCTTGAGATTAGCATGATCAAAGGTCATCTCTTGAAAGTCAGAGTTGCTTAAATCAGCACCTTCTAAGTTAATCTCACTCAAATTACATCCTTTCCAAGTAGTATAAGATAAATCGACTCCGGGGAAGTCGCGTTCACCTAGTTTGTATCTGTCAAACAATTTTTGTGCTTCCATTTTCAGTTAGTCCTGGTAGATGTCGTTTTGACCATATCACAGAGTAGATATCTGCTGGGTATGGCACTATAAATTATATCTGATTGTCCGCCAATGGTGCATTTTTTAGGTGCTGGCTATACATTTGATTTGTACTCGTGCATTTTCGGGGAGTTTCGACACGGCTACACAGGTGCAAATTGGCATATTTCCATCGGTGAAATACCCAGAGTAAACGCTATTCATGCGATCGCTTTCCTGCAAGTCTATCATAAAGATGGTAGTTGTCACCACCTGAGACCAACCTACTCCCGCCGCCGTTAAAATTGCCCCAATATTATCCATCACTCGCCGCGTCTGGTCGGTAATTTCGTCATCGCATAACATAATATTTAGGCGGGGGTCTATGGCTATTTGACCAGCAATATATATACAGTCATTAATTATAACAGCTTGGTGAGGACTATTAGGAGATTTCGGCGCGTTTTCTGTATTAATAAATACTGCCTTAGTCGATTTTACCCCGGACTCCTCTACTTCCACAATCGAATAATCATCAGGGTCGTCAACTTCACCGTCTGGCATAATTGCGCCAATTATTTCAGCGTCTTGATAGTTAGACGCATAAACATAAGCATCAGTTAAATTAGCTCCAATAAAACTAGCATTTTTAACTTTGGCTTTCATCAGATTAGCTTTTTTGAGGTTGGCTTGCTTTAAATTAGCACCCTCTAAACAAGTTTTTTTCAAGATGGCTTCCTCTAGTTTTGCATTTTTAAAATTACAGTTTGTGCAGTTAGACCCAGCCAAGTTGATGCGGTATCCATCAACCCGAGAAAAATTACACCCTTCTAAATCTAAATACGACCAATTTTCCCCAGACATTTTAATGCCAGAAAAATTGACATTTTTGAGAATAGCTTTATCTCTTTTAATATCACTAAATCGACGAGATGCCTGGAATTGAGCCCCGGTTAAATCTGCCCCAGAAAAATTGATGGTGTTCAAATCAGACTTGATACAACAGGCATTAGTTAAGTCTGCATTAACAAATTTTACGGATTGGAAAGTTGATTCACTAAAGTTACAATTCTTGAGATTAGCCTGATTAAAGGTCATATTTTTAAAGCTAGAGTTGCTTAAATCAGCACCTTCTAAGTTAATATCACTAAAATCATGTCCTTGCCAAGTAGTATAAGATAAATCGACTCCGGGGAAGTCACGTTCACCTAGTTTGTATCTGTCAACCAATTCTTGTGGTGTCATTTTCAGTTAGTCCTGGTAGATGTCGTTTTGACCATATCACAGAGTAGATATCTGCTGGGTATGGCACTATAAATTATATCTGATTGTCCGCCAATGGTGCATTTTTTAGGTGCTGGCTATATATTGGATTTGTAACCGTGCATTTTGGGTTGGGTGTAACCACGGATGTTATAGCGTTTCTCATGTCCATAAGGTAGAGCCCTCACCCCAAACCCCTCTCCCAAGGGGAGAGGGGCTTTG
>NZ_JARPLC010000055.1:0-30005 GCF_032350395.1 Limnospira sp. PMC 289.06 | reverse complement strand
CGATGGGGAGTTTGTCAATGGGGAATGATGATGATTTACCCAAAAGCGATCGCACTCCATAACCACAGATATCTACTTTGGTTTGGGAGTTGAGGAAATTCTGGGCTCTATCTTCCTAGCCTGTTTCGATATTCCCGAAACCGTTGGTGGTGACAGTTTAGCGGAATCATCCGGTGTTGATATCGTCGTACAAGTATCGCTGGAAACCGATAAACACTTGGCGGATAAGCGGGACTTTCCCCAGTTGGGCCACAGCGTCAGCCATGCTGCGATACTTGAGTTCTATCAGTTGAGGTAATTTATCTGGATTGAGTTCGTTAACCCCCTCATTCATGTAATGGTCTAGGACAAAATTTAAAAACTCCTGCTGCTTATCATTGTAGTGGGACAAAATTCGGCGTTTGCGAGCCATGACCCGTTCTTTGCGAGTGATGGGAGTCGAAGCGTAGGCGATATAGGCCAGCACGTCATAGATATCGCTTTTTTCGGCATGGATAAGGCGGCTGATGTCGTTGAGTTCCTGGGGGCCGTAACCCTTCTCTGCCAGTCCTTCTAACAGTTGATTCCGGGTTTCCGGTAAGCTCCACAGTTCCCGGAGTTCGTTCTCATTTTGGAACAGTTCAGGCAGGTCTCCGAATAAGCGTTCGATAAACTGGGCGGCTGTCAAGGGTTTCCCGTCGGCACTCCAAAAGCTGGTGGATAGGGTGTGTTCTATCTCCCGGTCTTTGCCGTCAGCGAGTTGAATTTTCAGTTTCTTGGGTTGCGCCGGTTCCTGGGGTTCGGTCGGTTCAGATTCTAGGCGATTCTCGGAATCGGGGCGCTTTTCTCTAGGCGTTATCGGGGTGGGTTCTTCGGGTTCGCCGTCCCACTCCGGGTCATTAAAATGCTGGTAAGCGCCTACAAAATCGTAGATGGTGAAGTAGTCTTTACCCTCAAATAACCGAGTGCCGCGTCCGATAATCTGCTTGAACTCAATCATGGAGTTGATGGGCCGCAGTAACACGATGTTGCGGACGTTTCGGGCATCCACGCCGGTTGAGAGTTTCTGGGAGGAGGTGAGGATGGTTGGAATCCGTTTCTCGTTGTCCTGGAAGGTTTTGAGGTGCTTGTTTCCAATCTCGCCATCGTTCGCCGTGACTCGGACACAGTAGTTCGGGTGGTTGCTAATTTTCATCTGGTTGATGAGGTCGCGGATTGCCAGCGCGTGGTCTTGGTTGGCACAGAAAACGATGGTCTTTTCGTTCTGGTCAAGACTTTCCATCAGGAGTTTAACGCGATATCTTTCGCGTTCTTCAATCTCAATGATGCGGTTAAAGTCTTTCTCAGTGTACAGTCTGCCTTCCTCGGCTTCCCCTTCAATCACCGTATCATCGGAAGTATAAATATATTTATCCAAAGTTGTCTCAATTTGCTTGAGCCTAAACGGGGTCAGAAACCCATCGTTGATTCCATCTTTGAGGGCGTAGGTGTACACGGGTTCGCCAAAGTAGGCGTAGGTGTCCGCGTTGTTGGTGCGCTTCGGGGTGGCAGTGAGTCCTAACTGCACCGCTGGGGCGAAGTATTCCAGGATGCCGCGCCAACTGCCTTCGTCGTTCGCGCCCCCCCGGTGACATTCGTCAATGATGATGAAGTCGAAGAAGTCTGACGGATAGTCGCCAAAGTTGGGGGTAGGATTTCCTTCGGCATCTTTGCCGCTCATGAAGGTCTGGAAAATGGTAAAAAAGATGCTGCCATTTTTCGGGACTCTGCCCTGTTTGCGGATGCTCTCGGGGTCGATGCGGATGAGGGCATCATCGGGAAAGGCTGAGAATGAGTTAAATGCTTGGTTGGCTAAGATGTTGCGATCGGCCAGAAATAGAACTCGGGGACGGCGGGTGGGTTGGCGGCTCAGGTTCCACCGACTTTGGAACAGCTTCCAAGCCAGTTGAAAGGCGATGAAGGTTTTGCCGGTCCCGGTTGCCATCGTCAGCAAAATCCGGGCTTGTCCCGCTGCGATCGCCTCCAAAACCTGGGTGATGGCGTTGTGCTGATAATATCGCGCTTCCCAAGAGCCGCTCTTGTCCTCGAATGGGATGACTGCGAAGCGGTTCCGCCACTCGTTGGCTTCGGAGAATGTCGCATCCCACAGTTCATCCGGGGTGGGATACTCGCTGATATGACGCTCTGCCCCGGTGAGCATATCAATTTGATAGATGCCGAGGCTGTTGGTGGAGTAGGCAAACCGGATTTGTAGCTTTTCCGCGTATTTCTTGGCTTGCCCCACCCCTTCGGTATCTCTCAAATCGCGTTTTTTGGCTTCTATGACGGCGAGTTTCTGATTCCGATAAACCAGGACATAATCGGCATATTCCGGTTTGGCTCGTTTGCCACCCCCCAGCAACCGACCGGGGGCGATGACCTCGCGACCAATTCGGCTTTCCAGGACAACTCCCCACCCTGTGGCTTTGAGTGCCGGGTCAATCAGTTCGGCGCGGGTTTCGGCTTCGTTCATGCGGCTATCTCCTTAGAAGTGTCTGCTACTTCCTTAACCGTGTCGCCGGTGAGTTCTCCGGTGAATGCTTTCTGCAAGATGGATTGTTTCAGTTCTTTGAGGGCTTCGAGTTTGCGCTGGTAGATGGATTCTAGGCGTTGGGTTTCTGATTCAAGTTCGTTTAATACTAAAACCAGTTTCTGCTGTTTTTCAATATCAGGTAGGGCAATCTGTAAATTTTTTATCATGTCTAATTTCAAGAATTTTGTATTTGCGCCAACTGATTGAATTTTAAGCATTTTAAGACTTTTTAGTAGTTGAAAGTACAAATATCTATACAAAACTTGACTTGCTTCGCTCACGGCAATCACATAAGTTCTTTGATAAGCATTAAATTTTCCTTTGTAATGCTTAACATTAAAGTCCCCAACTGCATTGTTTCCCGCAAGCAGGATAGCTTCGCAGTCAAAAGCATACTCACTAATTCTGTATATTTCTTTAGAGCAAGTAAAAAATGGATATTGACCATCTTCGGTAGCGGCATTCGCGTTAAGTTTACCCGTTTTAATATCAACTATTTCCCCCAAGTACCGTTTTTCTGCATCCAAACTTTGCAGATAACTATCAAACAGTTCGCGGGCGTTGGCGAGGTTCTTCTGGGTGTTGGCGATCGCCGCATCAATCCCCTCAAACGCCTCATCCAAAATCGCCACAATCCGCTTTTGTTCTTCGAGGGGGGGTAGAGGGATTTTAAAGTTTTTTATTTGAGTAAGGGATAAATTTTGTTGAGCCACACCTCCTTTACTTTTTTTTATCTGCTTAATTAGCATTCCAGACGAAAGTGAGCGAAACACAAACTCTGGATGAATTGCGTTAGATGATTTTAAACGAATAATAGCTAAGGCTTGATTTGTGTTTGCCGGTAAAATATCAGAAGTTACTATGGCAGTTCTGCCTAATGCGCCTGCAATTGAAAAAAGAATATCCCCAGATTTTAATTGAGAGCGCTTTAATGAATGGTGACAATCCATTTCAATATGAGCCAACTTTGAGGGTAAAAATTTTCCATTATCTGTGATTGTTTCAACTTTTACAAAATTCACCTTTCCAGTATCAAAAAATTTAAACCCGACCGAAGTAGGTGTTGTTCCTTTAGTAATTAATTCAGAAATTTCATTCAGGCTTACTATTTTCCAATCCTTCATCACAACATCCCCCCAATACCTGCTAAAATCTCTGCACTCTCCGTATCCAACGCCGCAATCTCATCTAAGATTTCCTGCGGGTCTCTCAACGCGGTTTCCTCTGCTTTATTCGGATTCTTCACCGACAAATCGCAAGTTTCCCAGTCAATATCCGCCACATCCACAGACCACGACTTGTCCGACTCGGCAAAGGTCGCTTGCAACTCCACAAACTCGCGTAAATCGTCATCATTAAGCGGATTGGTCTTGCCCATATTGCGGCCTGGGTCTAGCTGGTAGTACCAAATTTTCCGAGTCGCTAATTCCTCCGTTGGAGATTTCCCCTGGGAAAATAAAGGCATTCCCTGAACTGCATCGGTGGGATTGCTTTTATCAAAAAACAGCACCACAGTTTTAACTCCAGCCCCGATAAACGTGCCACCGGGACAATCTAAAATACTGTGCAAATTGCAACTACTTAAAAGCTCTTGACGTAAGGCACGGGCAGCGTTATCCGCATTAGACAGAAAAGTGTTTTTAATAACGATCGCAGCCCGTCCGCCCACCTTCAAAATTTTGATAAAGTGCTGCAAAAACAGGAACGCGGTCTCTCCGGTTTTAATCGGGAAGTTCTGCTGTACTTCCTTCCGTTCCTTGCCTCCAAATGGCGGGTTAGCCAGGATTACATCAAAGCGGTCCTTATCCTGAATATCGCTGAGATTTTCAGTCAGGGTATTGGTGTGAATAATATTCGGTGCATCAATGCCATGCAGAATCATGTTCATGATGGCGATGACATAGGCGAGGCTCTTTTTCTCCTTGCCGAATAACGTCTGAGTTTGCAGTTGCCTAAGCTGTTGGGTTGTGAGGTTGTCCTGGCGCAGATAGTCGTAACTTTCGCATAAGAACCCAGCCGAACCGCAAGCTCCGTCATAGATGCGATCGCCTATCTTGGGTTTGACCACGCGAATCATGGCGCGAATCAGCGGACGCGGCGTGTAATATTCCCCGCCATTGCGTCCGGCGTTCCCCATATTCTTGATTTTGGTTTCGTAGAGATGAGACAGTTCGTGCTTCTCATCCTGAGTCTGAAACCTTAACTCATCTATTCGTTCCAGGGCATCCCGCAGACTGTAGCCGCTTTGGAACTTGTTCTTAATTTCTCCGAAAATCTCGCCAATTTTATATTCAATGGTGTCCGAACTCGTAGCGCGTTGTTTGAACCCTTTCAAGTAGGTAAACAGAACATCATTGACATAATTGATTAAATCATCACCGATTAACGCACTATTGCGGTCGATTTGCCCATCCGGTAACTTCGGCACAGCCCAGTAAGACCAGCGATAAGTTTCGTCTAGGATAAACTCATAAGACTTACCCATTAACTCGGCTTCCATTGAGCGTTCCTGTTCTAAGTCGTCCAGATACTTCAGAAACAGCAGCCAAGAAGTTTGCTCGGTATAGTCGAGTTCAGTGGTACAACCGGCCTCTTTCCAGAGGACATCATCAATATTTTTGAAAGTCTGCTCAAACATTTAATCTGTACGATTACTTATAGTGTAGTCGCTAAAATAAGGCTAGGAATCTGCATAGGTGATTGAGTCATCGTTTGATTATAACTGAACAGGTGATATAAAATTACAAATATTTGTGAAGTTTTTGTGGATCGGTTGAGATTGCACCGGTGACTGAGTTGGGACTGAGTGGCATCGCCTCCCGGTTGCCTAGGTTGCTTGTCAGTCGGTTTTGACAGTTTGGGATTAGGAGAGGCGATCGCACAGTTTTAATTAATCATTAGGTATTAGGCTACGGATAAGAAATTTAACCTCCGTAATGACTTCTTTAACTTGCCAAAAGCGATCGCACTTCATAACCACAGATATCTACTTTGGGTTAGGGGTGTTTAAGGTGGTGAAAGTACCCTATAAGCCGACACAGTTTCCCATGGTGTTATATTAGGTCAAGATGGGGAGTTTGTCAATGGGGAATGATGATGATTTACCCAAAAGCGATCGCACTTCATAACCACAGATATCTACTGTAGTTTGGGAGTTGAGGAAATTCTGGGTATTTACCAAAAAGCGATCGCACTTCATAACCAGGAGATATCTACTTTCGGTTAGGGGTGTTTAAGGTGGTGAAAGTACCCTATAAGCCGACACGGTTTCCCATGGTGTTATATTAGGTCAAGATGGGGAGTTTGTCAATGGGGAATGATGATGATTTACCCAAAAGCGATCGCACTCCATAACCACAGATATCTGAGGTTAAATGAAGATTTTATATGGAGTCGATGAAGTCCATTAAATTGTCCGAATTTCTATCAATAACCTAGCCATTTGTTGCTGTATGCTTGACAAAAAGCCGTTTTTGTGAAAAAATATCATCAACATGGTAAAATTGCCCTTTTTATGACAATTTTCGGCTATAAGTGAGACCTCAGCCATTTTTAGCCTCTGGAGTTAAGTTAAATCTTGTGGGTAACGATTCCCAACTGTTGTAAATGCTGACCGAGTTTAGATGGAGTCTGAGAGGGTTGGCTATCCTCTACAGAAACCGATGCTGATGTGTCTGACGGTAACTCTTCTGGCAGAGGAATCCAATGACCACGGCTATCATACCAACGCAACCAAAAGCGCTTTAAGCCTTGGTATTCTCCGCACCACAAGCCGAGACCCAAATCTAATCCAGGAAACCAAAACTGATTGTTGTTTAACTCCTGTTTTTGATAGCGATCGCCTAACAGCTTAAACAACTGTAAACTATTGGTAGTATAGTCAAAAACCACATAGAAAGGAATCCCCAGAATTTGCTCATAAACCTCCCAAGCTGTAGGTTGTTGAGGTGATGATGGTTGTTTTGCGGTTTCATCTCGGCTAGGGAGAAACTCCATAACCATTGCTGGTCGTCGTCCTTCCTTCCAGATATAATAGCCTTGTTCACGAGGTAAATTAACTAGAGATTCAGATAAACCAACCACCGCAAACCAATCTGGATATTCGCACCAGGTCGGGTTTAATGGGTCATAATAGAGACTCATATTATTAGCCATCAAAATCAGATCTCTGGAATATTTAGGAGGTGCAAAAGTTAAGCAAAATAATTCCGACTGTAGCTGATAATAGCTGCGATTATCTCCGGGTTGTTTACATTTATTGATATCCATAATAACTAACCACTATTGACTGTAAATAATTTTATCCCCAAAACCTAGATTTAACATAGTCTAAAACTCCGATTAATTTAGACAAACTAGCCTGGGGATACCAGGGAAAAGTGATTAGGGAAACCACAGTAATCCGTAGTATTCGATACCAGCAAGCCAAACCTTTAGCGTGTTTTTCTAAACTCAGCAGATAGCTATAGATACTATGTTTGAGTTTCAGATGAGGATTTCTCCCAGTAATCGATGAGGGATGGTGAATTACCCCAATGTGGGGAGTCATCCCAATTTGATGTCCGAGTTTACTATAACGCAAACACAGGTCAAAATCTTCGTAATATAAAAAATAATCTTCGTCAAACTGAGGACAGTTTCCGAATTTTTGGAGATTAATTAACAAGCTACAAGCGGTAACCCAGGTAGTGGAGATACAATCAGAGACGGATGCTGGGAGATGCTGTTGCTGGACAATCAAGCCGGTTTCCTGTATAAATTCTCCTCCCCCAAACCAAACCCGTCCATCAGGTTGATAAACCAATGTTCCCAAAATCGAGAATTGGGGATTTTCGGTCACGACGGCTAAAACTTGGTTAGGGGTATGTTCTGGAATGACGACATCAGGATTAATTAGCCACACCCAAGCATTGTTGTCTCGGTGATAAACCCACTGTAACCCCAAATTACAGGCGCGACCAAATCCTAAATTGTGGGAAGCATCTAAAATAATGACTTGTTTTCTGTGTAGTTTCCAGATGCTTTTATCTTGGGGGGAGTTGTTAACAATAATAATCTGGTGGTCAATACTTGAACTATTAGCGATAGATTGAATTAGTGTTTCAATCAAATCAGTAGAGTGATAATTAACAACTATCCAATAAATCACAAAAGCTGGTTTTAGATGTAATCAGAAGTTGGGTTTACAGAACTAACCCCAGGGTAGCCATAATTAAGTTGAGAATAGCATATATATGTCGCCACAGATTCCCATTCTTATATAGTAAGTCAAGTCGGATAATTTGTCAAGAGTAAGGATGAAAAAAAAGATGGTAGGAGCAATGGGTAAATTGCTCCTACAGAGAGAAGGGAAGAGATGAACGGATTAGGAAAATCCCATCAAGTCAATTCCACCTGAGAATCATCTCCCAACATAAATCGTAAAGCCTTGGGTCTTTGTGGTGCGGTAGTCAATTGAGCGCGGCGACCAATTAGAGTATCAACAATGCGGTGATTAATATTAATAATTTTCGCCTCGGATAAAATCACACTATGCTCAATTTCAGCATCAATCAAATTGACAGCATCAGCAATACTGGTATAAGGACCAATAAAACTATTTTCCAGGTGACAATTTTCGCCAATTATGACGGGACCCCTAACAGTACAGTTAATCAACTTAGTTCCCCGACCAATTTTAACTCGTCCAATAATCTGACTTTGGGGGTCAACATCTCCTTCAACATTATAGGTAGAACGTTCATCCAAAATAATCTGATTAGCACTGAGTAAATCATCTTTTTTACCAGTATCTAACCACCAACCATCGAGGGTACAAGCATCAACCTTTTTATCAGTGTTAATTAGTTGTTGAATCGCATCAGTAATTTCCAACTCTCCCCTAGCGGAAGGTTGAATATTAGCTATAGCTTCATGAATGGTATTGTCAAAGAAATAAACGCCTACTAAAGCCAAATTAGAGGGAGGATTTTGAGGTTTTTCTACTAACTGTAATACTCTCCCATTATCACCGACAACGGCTACACCAAAAGAGGTGGGATTTTCGACGGGTCGCAGCAAAATCAAGCTATCAAGCTGCTTTTGTTTAAACTGTTCTAAAAAGGGAGATAGGGGATTTTGAATTAGGTTATCTCCCAAGTACATAATAAAGGGAGAATTACCCAAAAAAGGCTGGGCAATTTTTACGGCATGAGCGAGACCAGCGGGGGTATCTTGCAAAATATAAGTAATTTTCGCGCCAAATTGCTCGCCTGTACCTGTCAAAGTTTTAACTTCTTCGCCGGTTTCAGGACTAATAATAATGCCAATATCGGTAATTCCAGCCGCGACAATTCCCTCAATTCCGTACCATAAAATAGGTTTATTAGCGACGGGAACGAGTTGTTTTGCACCAGTATAAGTGAGGGGTCTTAGTCGAGTTCCTTTACCACCAGAAAGAATTAATGCTTTCATTAAAATTCACCGAATTAGGACTGTTTTAGAAAAGTTTTTGACAGGCTTATCGCCTGTTTTAGTGATGTTTTAGCCTTGATTAATTAGGGTTTTGAGCATAGTTCGGAGTCCAGACCGCCACTGAGGAGGATGATTTCCCAGGAGGGTTGCCAACTTTTTACCATTCAAAACCGAATAAGCCGGACGACGCGCGGGAGTAGGATATTCAGCGGTTGTAATGGGAATGACCTGTTGAATTTTGAGAGGTACACCCAATAATTTAGCTTCCTCAAAAATAGCGATCGCAAAATCATACCAACTGGTAACACCACTATTGGTATAATGATAGATACCAGATGTTTCTGAATTTAATTGGGGAATTAACTGGACAATTGCCGTTGCTAAATCTCCTGTCCAGGTGGGAGTCCCCACTTGATCCATGACGACTCTCAACTCTTCTCGTTCCCGACCTAAACGGAGCATAGTTTTGACAAAATTTCCGGTTCCTCCTGCGCCATAAACCCAGGCGGTGCGAATAATGGCATAATTGGCATCAGTGGCTAAAATGGCTTGTTCTCCGGCTAATTTTGATGCACCATACTGTCCTAATGGGTTGGTGGGGTCGGTTTCGACATAGGGATGGCTTTGGGTGCCATCAAAGACATAATCGGTGGAGACGTGAATTAATTTAGCATTAATCCGCTGGCTTTCGGCTGCTAAAATGCCGGGTGCTATGCCGTTAATAGCGGTAGCTAAATCGGTTTCTGTTTCGGCTTTATCAACGGCTGTATAGGCGGCGGCATTAACGACTATATGGGGTTTAATCTCTGCCATTAATGATGATATAGCATCAGGTTTAGCTAAATCTAGGGTATCTCGTCCGACGGCGAAAACTTCACCCAGGGTAGTGAGTAAAGGTTGTAATTCCGACCCTAATTGTCCGTTTTTTCCGGTTAGTAAAATACGCATTATTCAAAAACTTCTGCATTGGTCAAGGTGTGGGCATTTTTATCTTTTTCAGATAATTTAGGTTCTAGGGATTCTAGGGGCCATTCAATGGCGATGTCTGGGTCATTCCAGAGAAGCGATCGCTCATACTGTGGTGCATAATAATCAGTGGTTTTATAGAGAACTTCGGCTACAGGAGAGGTTACTAAAAAACCATGAGCAAACCCGGGAGGAATCCATAATTGTTGCTTATTTTCAGCACTGAGATAATAGCCTACCCACTGACCAAAAGTTGGGGAACTTTTCCGAATATCTACTGCTACATCAAAGACTTCTCCCAGGACTACCCTCAGTAGTTTACCTTGGGTTTGTTGAATTTGATAATGGAGACCCCGCAACACTCCTTGACTAGACCGAGAATGATTGTCTTGTACAAAGTCTGTGGTCACACCTGTTTTTTCGGTAAATACTTTCTGGTTAAAACTTTCAAAGAAAAAACCGCGATGGTCTCCAAAAACTTTCGGTTCGACGAGGAAAACATCAGGAATTTTCGTGGGAATAACGTTCATTTGACAGTTCCACAAAATGGCATCAATCTCTAGTTTACTATATGGGGGGATATAAAATAATCAAAGTGGAGTAATTTGCACAATTATCTGTCCATTGAGGCGAAAAAATTGATGTTGCTCTGGGTCATAAACCCAAGCCTTGATTTGGGTTTCTCCGGGTGGTAGAGATTGGGGGGGGAGGGTGGTTGTCCATCTTGATTGTTGGTAGCGATCGCTTTGGAGAATATCGGCTAAGTCAGGACTGTATAAGTTTACATAAGCACTAGCAAAAAATAGCTGTTGGTCGTCTTTAGATAAAAATACTAATTGTGGTTGTTGGTCTCGGTCTGGTAAAATAGCCCAACCTCTAAGAGTTAAGGATTCTGATGATTGAATGACTTGGGGAGAATCAGGATTTAAGGGAAAGTCAATATAACCATAGTTTAAGTCAGGACTATCGGTGAATTTAAGCTGGTTGGCGAAGTTTCTAAAGCCGATATTTTGGAGAGATTCTACGCCTTCTTGAATCCACCAAGTCGATCTACTGAGGGGGAGTAAACAACGTTGCGGGGAGTTTTGAAAAAAGGTTGATTGTGAGTCCAAATAGGGAAATAAATATAGACAAGTTTGGGCGGTTTGGCTATAAAATAAATTGGTCTGAACTCTGGCGATCGCATTTCCTGAACTCACCCAAACCAAACAGGCTAAAATCCCACAAATAAAGCTATAAATTAAAGTAGGAATAGGCAAGTTAAAACTAGCATACTTCTCAGAAATCCACTGAATGCTGAGATAAACTATGGCAATTAGTAATAATGTGGTATGGCTGGTATAGCGAACGGCTGTTAGGGGATAGTTCGCGCCTAAATCTACTCTTCCCCAGGTCATTAATAGAGATGTTAATAGGGAAAATATGCCCAAAGAAATCCAGGGACTAGCATCTAAAAATGTTTGAAATTTGGAGTATTTTCGGCTATGATAGTATAGTAAATACAGGAAAAATATGATAATTACTAAGCCCAATAACCAGGAGATTTGGGGAGATTGAACTATGGGTGCAGCGAGAACATTTAACCAAAAGTGAATAAAGGTATAAACTCGCTCCCAACCAGAGAGGGTAATAGATAATGGTTCCCGTTGATAACCAATGGCATATAATCCACAGGATAGCAAAAAGAGGAGTAACCAAATAAGCGATCGCTTTCTTTGTTGTGTAGCATTTCCTGGTAGAGAAATTAGGGAAGGCATAACCGCCAACCAGGACACCAAACCTTGAGCGGAGGAAAAACTAGCGATCGCACATAAACCAGCAGCTATCAAGAACTTATGGCGAGGATTTAAGGGACTTGGCATAAAGATTAACAGGGCGAAAATGATGCAAAAGTTAATCAAAAAAATGGGGATTTGAAATCCCCAAAGCCATTCTTGATTGAGGGAAAAAAACAGAATACAGGCGAGAAAATTAGCGAGATGAAAGAGGTAAATATGAGTCACCCCATTAGCTGAAAGTGACAATTTATATAACCCCAAAAACGAGATAATTGCCAGACCCAGACTAAAATATAATTCGGCTTTAATATTCCATTGTGACAGAAAACCCAGACCGATAAAAATCAGTCTGGGAAAGAAAATTCTATGGGTGTTGTGAAGAGCAAATAAATCAGGAAAGGTTAAATTTCCGTTAGCGGTCTTTTCAAATAAACCGGGTAAAACCCACTGGTCAAAGGAAGGCACATCTACAGCAAAGTACCCCACAAAAGCGATCGCAGATAGCACAGGAAGTAGATAACCAACCCACAACCCAGAATGATGAAATTTAAGTAGCGATCGCCGAGGGGTATCAAACATTTAAAGTCAATTAGGCTTATCTCAAGTTAGTGATACTTTCAAACTTACCTGTGAGTCGGCTAAACAGCATTTGCAAAACCGTGCGCTTACCGATATTAACCTTAGTATTGACCGCCATACCAGACTGCAAGTTAATTGTCACCTCCTGTCCTGGTACATCTTCATTGAGCATAAAATATTGTCTTTCCAGCTTAATATTTGCCCTAAAGGAAAAGAATGGGCGACCTTCTTCTGGAGGAATAGCATTTTGGCTAATCCATATCAACTCACCCGGAACCGTGCCAAACTCATTAGAAGGGAAGGCATCAATATTAACTTCCACGCCAATACACTGATCATCAGCAATACCAATTTGCTCTCGCGCCGCCGCCGAGGTAGGACAGATACAGTCTTTTTCCACCTGACACTCAATCACCTCTCCTGCCACTTCCTTGCCGTCAAAAGGAGTCAACAACTCCCGTTTAACCCGCAGAGCATTTAACACCAGTGCCATATCACTATTATTGATATGAACTTCTGCTTTTAAGCCTTCATCATCATCTAAAATCGTCAGCAGAGGTTGAGTTTGTTGAGCCTCAAAATAGGCTTCATCACAACGGGAAGGCATCGGATCGCCAGGTCGAAGAATAGAATTGATGACATAGGAGCAAATCTCATCCTGATTCATATCCAAAGCAGCATTAGATTTAGTCGAAGGCTCTAATTCAAAGATAATCCCCGATGCCGGCGCTCTCAAAACCTGAGTATTTCTCTGTTCCTGCAACTTTTCAATTTGAGACTTAATGTCAGAGATTCTTTTTTCATTGTCCAACCGCAAACGACTGAGTTGAGAATCAGCGCTGGCAATTTGTTTATGATTTTCTTGAATACGACTATAGATATCTCTAGCCCAGGAGTCCTTAGTATTTTGCAACTCCTGCCTAGTGCGAGCAATAGATGTCTGGATACGTTGTTCCTCATTCTGTAGCCGTTCAATTTCGGCTCTTTGTTGTTCAATATCCCGGCGGCGCTGATTAATTTCACCTTGTCGTTGTTGAATTTGGTCTTGTTGTCGCAGCACCTCATTTTGGTTTCTGAGGATATCCTGTTCTTGCTGTTTGCGTTGCAGGTCAGACATAGCCCCTTGCTCAACCAAGGGAGAAATTTGAGCTAAAATCGATTCATTAACACTCAGTAGTTCCTCAGACTTAGATAACTGATTGCCAGCCAAGTTTAACTGTTGTTCTGAATAGGTCAATTGATTTTCAATATAGCGCAGTTGTTGACGGGCAGCCGCCAGGGTATCTTGATTTTGAATCGATTGTTTTTCCAGTTCTTGAATTCTCAGTTCACCCGCCGCGACTCTGGATTGGTATTCAGCGCGATAGTTAGCGACCAAACCCGCCATATTCGGGCTAAAACTGACAGCAGTTCCTCGGTCATGGTAAAGTTCGTCCACCAAGGATTGTAGAGTTTGATTTTCTTGAATGCGGGCTTCTCGGTCTCTGACCAAATCTGCTAACTGTGGGGGTAAGTTAGTAGTAATTTGATTATTAACAATGCTCTCATAGAACTCGTTTTCCTTTTCTAGGGCGGCTCGCAAACTTTCAACGGCGCGCAGATCAGCGCTAGGATTAGTGGGGCTAAAAGTCAGTATAGGCTGATTTCTTTCGACCCGATCGCCATTTTCGACGTGCAAGCGGACCACCGCGCCAGTAGTTGGGGCTTGAATTTCCCTAGCTCCCGATGTCAGGGCCAATTGTCCCATAGCTGGGACTGTTTGCTCAATATTAGCAAAATAAGCCCAAATGACGGATGTGGTGCTTACTAGCATAATCATCCACAGAAACAAGTGGGAGAGGAGACCAGGTTTTTCTAGGATGACCGGTTGTTCAGAAATAGATGCTGATTTCATAAGTTCTGTTATCTGTTGTTCAATACCAATAGAAAATGCTTAAAAACTCGACTCCTCTACCACCAATGACGTTGATCGCCTTACTGTTGTGCCTCTTGCTGTTGATACAGGCAATAGTAACGTCCTTTGATAGCCATTAACTCATCATGGGTTCCTTGTTCTACGATCGACCCTTGATCCATCATAATGATAGCATCAGCATTTTTGATAGCGCTGAGGCGGTGGGTAATAAAGAACACCGTCCGATCATGAAATTCTTGACTGAGATTTTGACTAACTAAGCGTTCTGACTGATAATCGAGGGCGCTAGTTGCCTCATCAAGAATCAATAGTCTTGGCTTTTGGAGAACGGTACGGGCGATCGCAATCCGTTGTCGCTGTCCACCGGAGAGACCGGAACCACGCTCACCCACCACCGTATTGTACCCATTAGGTAAACCCATAATAAACTCATGGGCATCAGCGACCTTAGCGGCTCGGATAATTTCATCGGTACTAGCTTCTGGGTTAGTGAGGGCGATATTTTCCTGTACTGTCCCACTAAATAGCAAAGTATCCTGAAGCACCACCCCAATTTGACGACGGAGGGAATATAGTTCGACCTTATTGATATCGTAATTATCAATTTTAACCCGGCCGGACATAGGTGGATAGAGACGTTCGAGGATTTTCATCAAGGTACTTTTACCGGAACCACTCAACCCCACAATTGCCACAAAGGAGCCGGCCGGGAATTCTAAATTAATATTTGCCAATTGCAAAGGGCCACTGGGTCCAAAACGGAAAGATACCTCTTCAAAGATAACAGAGCCATCAATTTCCGGCATGGGGATATTATTGCGATCGGCTTCGTCAGCTTCAGGAGCCGTATCTAAGACATCTCGCAGACGTTCTACAGACATTCCCACCTCTTGGAAACTTTGCCACACACTGACAAAGCGCAACAGAGATCCGGTCACGTTTCCAGCAATAATTCGGAAGGCAATCAATCCCCCGATAGTCAGTTCATTATTAATCACCAAATAGGCCCCTACCCACAACAGAGCCAAGGCTGAAAGTTTATTCAAAAACCCACTAATGGAGTTAGCCGCGGTCTGGGTGAGAATAGTTTTGAAACTAGAGCTCATATAACGGGCATAGCGTCCCTGCCATTCCCAGCGGGAGGTCAACTCAATATTTTGAGCCTTCACGGTTTGCATACCGTTAAGCACCTCCACCAGATAGGCTTGGGAGTGACCGTACAACTCAGCTTTTCTCCTGAGTAGTCTTTGGATAATGGGGGAGTTGATGATAATAATCAGAGCAAACAGGGGTAGGGGTGCTAAAGCCACTAGAGCCATAGTCACATTCAGATAGAACATGACCGCCACATAAACCACGGAGAACACCGCGTCCAACACTACCGTTAAGGCTGTACCTGTGAGGAAGTTACGGATATTACTGAGTTCCCCCACCCGTGCCATCAAGTCTCCCACCTTGCGGTTATCGAAATAGTTGAGAGGTAGGCGTAATAGGTGGTCAATTACTTCGGAACTGAGTTTAACATCGAGTCGGTTGGTGGTGTCAACAAACAGATATGTTCGCAGCGCAGACAGCAAGGCTTCAAATAGAGCTACCCCCAACATCAAAAATGCCAAAATATTGAGAGCGTCAATGTTGCGCTGTCCCATCACCTTATCGATGATGATCATGGTCAGCAGGGGGTTCACCAAGCCGAAGAGTTGCACAAAGAAGGAGGAGAGCAGGACTTCTACAAATACTCCCCGGTGTTCCATAATGGCTGGAACAAACCACCAAAAGCTGAACTGTTCCTGCTGATCACCTTTGGTTTCTTGGAGTAGGAGAACTTGACAGGCTTCTCCGTAAACTTCCACAAACTGGCCAGGGCGCATCTTTACTATCCCTTCTTCCGGGGATGCCATGACCAGTTGTTTTTCGCTGATGCTATAAATGATGGCAAAGCTATTTCGCCACGGGATCATGGCGGGAGCTTTGAGTCGGCATAAGGCTTTGGAGGGGACTTGCACTAACTGGGCGGTAATTCCCATCATTTGAGCGATCGCCCCACAGGCTTGTAGGGTTAGAGAACCCGCAGTTTCTAGCTGACCTTCAATGATGCGCCGAATTAGTTCTTTGCGGAAATTTACCCGAAAATGCTTGCTCAACATATTAAAGCAAGCTAAGGGAGCGTCAACAGTACCCCGTCCCCTCACTACGGGAAATCTTTGAATTTGTTGGGAGGAGTCTATTTCTGGCTCTGGGGGGGTTTCTGGCGCAGGGATAACATGGGGTAATAATGCTTTTAACCCGTCTTGTGATGTGTCTTCTTCCGATATTACTTCGGTGTGTGTCGGAGCCTGTCGCAACCCTACCAGTCGCGCTCCCCTGGGTCCTTCTACTTTCAGGCTTTTACCCAAGGTTTCTAAATTGATGCCATTTCCGACGGAGTAATCTCCCACCACTCCGCTACTAACTAACCAGAGTCGATTAGTATCTAGTCTGAATTTTAGATCTGAGCCTTTGGTTTGACCGTTTAGGAGGTTGACGACGATCGCATCTGGCCAATATTCTTTGGTCATTTCTTTGATGTTACCGCCGGAGTTCGCTACCTGTTGCAGGTTTTGGCTCAGTAACTCAAATACTTCTGATATGGCTGCATGGTCTCTAAATGCCTCCGCAAACTGGGGCTCTTTATCCATTAGTTTAATAAAGACCGCCGCCGGGATGCTTATACAAATCATCTCTGTCGAAGCGATCACTGTTTCGCAGGGAACTCCCCTTAGTAAACCAGCCCATCCCAGGATTTCTTTGGCTCCTAGTAGTTGTAAGCTGGTATGGCGTTGGCTTCTGGAGTCATAAGCTAACAGTCGAGCTTGTCCCTGATAAATTACTGCTACCTGGGTGGGGAGTTTGTCTCGCTCAAAAATTGGTTGTCCTGTCCGGTAGCTTAATAACTGACATTGGGGTAATATGTCTCGTAGCCCCTTTTCGCTGATGCGATCGAAGGGGCTAGTTTCCAGCAGAAATTCCTGGATCTGTAGGTTGGAAACGGCAGATGTGGTCATGATACGGAAGACACCTCAGTATGCAGGGGTTCAAGACAGCCAACTTTGGCTATTTCCTCTCGGAGCCAAGTCTCAAATAGTTCGTCAATTAAATGACGGCGCATGGACTCATCGAGTTGGGCTGGGATGAATTTTTCTAGTCTAATAATTACCATCCATTCTGATAAGGGACGCGGGGGCCACAGTTGTCCCGGTTGACTTACTGCTAACAGTTTACTAATTGCTGGGTGGGGTTGGGCTAAGGACACCGGCCCCATGATTCCACCAGTCCGAGATTCTGGCCCCTCTGAGTATTCCCGTGCCGCTTCGGAAAATTCTTGCTCTCCTTCGGATATACGAAAATACAATTCGTGGGCTAGTCCAGGATTTTTGGTCCTGATTAAAGAATACACTACATGATCTAGGCTACTTTTCCGGGTGATAAAGTAGCTTTCTACTTTGTTAGTCCACCGTTCCCGCTTGAATTTTTCTATTTTAATCGGACGCTCGGCGATCGCCTGAGCTTCTTCTAAGGTTAGTTTATTTAAGTTTAACCAGGCCTTTTGAGCTTCTGGAGAGGTCAGTTGGTGTTGGGCTGCAAATTTTTCCAGCGCCGCCGCTGCTTCCTCTTCTGTGCAGGTAATCTCGGCGATCGCTTCGTCTAAAATTACCTCACGCACAAATGGCACCATCATCTGATAGTGCTTTAGCCGCGACGGGATCTCCTCTGCCTTAATAATAGTCTCTCCGACTTTATACACTCCGGTCATTGCTCTCTCCCACTGACTGGGGCTTCCCCCTGAGCTTTTATCGCTTCACTACCCTAGGGTAATGATTGTGTTTATGCAAGTTTTTCATATTAAGCACCGATGATAACAGACCTTTTGCCGCTCCTGTCCTGACGAAGCAAAACAAGTTTCGGTTCCGCCTGCCATACCACTGGCTTCCCTAAATTATTGCCTAATATATTCTACATATTGCATCATCAGTTCAGCTACTCTCTCTTATATACCATTGCCAATCTGTAGCGATCGCATCAGGAACATTAATTGACCCCCCCTCAATTGCTGATCTCCTCTTTTCCCCTTCTCCACAACATTTAAACATTTTTTTATTTGGGCTATTGACAAATTCCGTGTTTTGTGATATGCCTTACACTTAATTAAGGTAATGAGTCCAGACCAATTATGGCCATAATTCCCCAAACTGGTGACGCGCCAGCCATAATTAGCACAGTGGCTAGGCGGGGGATACTGGCTGAGAGACTCAGGACTAAGTAGGGATAGACACCTGGAAACTCTTGATATATCTGGCTTTGGTAGTGATTGGTGTTTCCGGTTAACCTCCTGACATTTGGGGTTATCTGGGATATTGGCGAAAATTTGCACAAAACAGGACAATTATACCTTTCTCTATTGTACAAAATTTAATTATAATGTCAAGTGCCTCAAAAATAAAGTTTTCTGACAATAAGATAAAAACCGATTTTGTGGAGTTTAAGCAATAACAATTAACCGATAATTGGCGATTAATTGAAAGCCTGTTAAAGCCGAATTATGGGATAATTGGCGGTACAAATTAGGGAGTGTGGTGGCGACCATAAAAAACCCAAACCCCATTACAGCCTGTTCAGAAATCATCTGATCACCTCTCAAAGTCCCTCTCCCTCTCTGGGATCCAGATTTAGGGTGAGGGCAATGTATTAAGCGACTGGTGAACAAGCTGTAAGTTAAGGTGGTGAGTCCAGACCAATTATGGCCATCATTCCCCAAACTGGTGACGCGCCAGCCATAATTAGCACAGTGGCTAGGCGGGGGATACTGGCTGAGAGACTCAGGACTAAGTAGGGATAGACACCTGGAAACTCTTGATATATCTGGCTTTGGTAGTGATTGGTGTTTCCGGTTAACCTCCTGACATTTGGGGTTATCTGGGATATTGGCGAAAATTTGCACAAAACAGGACAATTATACCTTTCTCTATTGTACAAAATTTAATTATAATGTCAAGTGCCTCAAAAATAAAGTTTTCTGACAATAAGATAAAAACCGATTTTGTGGAGTTTAAGCAATAACAATTAACCGATAATTGGCGATTAATTGAAAGCCTGTTAAAGCCGAATTATGGGATAATTGGCGGTACAAATTAGGGAGTGTGGTGGCGACCATAAAAAACCCAAACCCCATTACAGCCTGTTCAGAAATCATCTGATCACCTCTCAAAGTCCCTCTCCCTCTCTGGGATCCAGATTTAGGGTGAGGGCAATGTATTAAGCGACTGGTGAACAAGCTGTAAGTTAAGGTGGTGAGTCCAGACCAATTATGGCCATCATTCCCCAAACTGGTGACGCGCCAGCCATAATTAGCACAGTGGCTAGGCGGGGGATACTGGCTGAGAGACTCAGGACTAAGTAGGGATAGACACCTGGAAACTCTTGATATATCTGGCTTTGGTAGTGATTGGTGTTTCCGGTTAACCTCCTGACATTTGGGGTTATCTGGGATATTGGCGAAAATTTGCACAAAACAGGACAATTATACCTTTCTCTATTGTACAAAATTTAATTATAATGTCAAGTGCCTCAAAAATAAAGTTTTCTGACAATAAGATAAAAGCCGATTTTGTGGAGTTTAAGCAATGACAATTAACCGATAATTGGCGATTAATTGAAAGCCTGGTAAAGCCGAATTATGGGATAATTGGCGGTCAAAATTAGGGGTTATTGTGACGACTATAAAAAACCCAAACCCCATGGCGATCGCTCAATATTGCACTGATATCTTGATTAAGGTTAATCAAAGGTCGTTCATCCCATAATTCCAAAGCAATTTTAGCCACATAAACCCAGAGACTGACTTGGGAAGGTGATTCGTCAATATGGCGTTTTAAGTATTTCCATACCCCGCGAGTAAAATTGACATAATCAGCCCTATCTTTTTCATCAGCAAATTGGTAACTAGGGGAGAAAATGAATTTCAGAAAATCCTCAAATAAATAATTAGGAATCACCGCATTATGATAATTTATCCCCAATTGATAAGCCGGCTTATATAGCATAGCAGCCAACCAAGATTGACAACCATTTTCAACAGAAAATCCCTGAGAAACCCGAATTTTCAATGATTCCACAAACTCAGATTCGCTGTTGGTCAATGTCAACTCACGGATACCACTATTAAGGAGAATTTTATGCACTTTTCCTTGAACACCATCAGATAATTTTTGCAAGGAAACAGCCTGAGATTTAAGCCAGATGATCGCCGTCATTTTTCGCAGGAGTCGAAGGTGTTGCTGGGTAGGTTGATGGTGGGGGTTATGACGATATTGATTAACCAATTCTTCGGCTAAGTTTAGATAATCTTGGGGAGACTTAGACAACAGTTGTTGAAAGATATATTCTTTGATATTTAACGCCAAAAACCGATAGTCAGGGTCAATAATAATTTTCCGATATAGTCGGCTATAGTCTCGGATATTCTCACCAGCAATAATATTGAGTTGAGTTTGTTGTTGGCGATGAATTCGTAGGGTAGATAAGGCTTGATCAACAAAGGCTATTTGATAATCTGCCATAATTCTAAACCACATATCTGCATCTAATAATTGATGTAGGTCGGGGTCAAATCCTCCTAATTGAGAAAAGACATTACGCCGAATTAAAACAGTTGTCGGTTCGCCGATTTTATTTAACCGACCTCGGAAGCATTTAGGGTCTGATAATAATTGGGAACCGGGTTGAATTGTTTTTAAGTTTGACCAGTCTTGATGCAGGTTTTGGGTTCCTTTATAGGCGGCTTGACATTGGGGATGAGTCTGGGAATTATCATCAAGGATAATATGGCGGCGGGAGAAAACTAACCCAATTTCTGGGTTGGCTTCAGCCATAGCCACGAGTTGTTCTATACAGTTGGGTTCAAGGGTATCATCTTGGAATAGGAATTTAACATATTTTCCTTGAGCTTGGGAAATACAGAAATTGAGGTTATCAACTAAACCATAGTTAATATGAGTGAGGATACGAAAAGGGATAGGTGATGAGGCTTGCGAAGATTTGGCGATCGCTATAGTATCATCTATGGAACCATCATCAGCTAGGATAATTTCACAATTACTATAGGTCTGGTTTAAGGCGCTGAGAATTGCGTCTTTAATAAAGGTTTCGCCGTTGTAGGTGGGAATGCAAATACTGACCAAGGGAGGAGTTGTAGTTTCCGGTGAAAATTCCCTAATTGGAACTGAACGTATATCAGTAAAGTTTTGGGTAGCATTTTGGATAATTTGGAGGCGAGAAAAAATGCGATCGCCGATAGTTTGAGGACTTAATTTGGTTCTGATATCAGTAGCGGCTTGCTGACCAATTTGGGAAGCAGCTTCTGGGTGATTAACGACATATTGCATTAACTCAGCCGCCTGTTTAATGTTGGGAGCAGCCCACACATTCCCCGGTCGATAGGGTCCGTCTGTTTGGTCAATTAAAACTCGTCGATATTTGACCAAAAAACTATTGGCTAAATTCATAAATTCCGTATTGGAAGAATAGCCAGTAGCTATGACGGGTTTACCATAAAACATTGCTTCCGCCATGGTTAAACCAAAACCCTCGGAACGATGTAAGGAAATATAACAATCACAGTTATAAACTAAGCCGTTAATTTCTTCCCGTGATAAATAGCCATCAATAATTTGAATGGCTGAACAATTAGCGATCGCTTGAAAAAGGTGATTTCTTTCTTTGGGGAAACGATCAGAGTTAGAACACTTTAAGATTAACACCACATTAGTAGGATGATTTCCGAAAGCGGTTTTAAAGGCTTCCACCACCGCCAAGGGATTTTTGCGTGCCATGCGGCTATAGAAATCAAACATAAATAAAAAGATAAACTTATCGGGGGGAATTGATAACTGTTCCCGACTTAAAGTCACCTCTGGAAGTGAGACGGTAGGCATCATTTTAATTACGGGAATTGGCGACACCCGCCGAATAGCAGAGACACAATAATCACTATAAGTCCAGATTTCGTGAAATAGTGAAAATGCTTTAACCCACTCTGGGGGAAACTCTGGTAATTCCCACGCCCAGAAACCAATATTATATCGATTTTTAAAATAGTCAGCGCCGACAAGTTGAGCAAATCTCAGCACATCATTAGCATTAATTTGAATTAGGTTGATGGGATAAGGATGTGCGGAAGTAAAATTTTCAAAGCTATGATCTTGTTTACGGTGAGGACTCCCAGTAAAGTTATTAATTGCCACATTTAAGTTAACGGCTTCCATAGCTCTCAAGGTGGCGCGTACTCCTTCACCAATGCCAAATTCTCCATTAACAAAGCCAGCGACATTAACACCTAATTCGGGAGTAATAACTTTCGGTTTTGGGGAGGGTGCGACTGTTTCTAATTTGGCTAAAGTTTGGCTATAGCTACGGGAAGACCACAATATTTTTCGCAAATTGGGGGCGTTATATTGAGCGATTTTGGTAAATTCTCCGGGGGGGATAACTTTCTCGGTTAATAGGTGTAGGGATGAACCGTTAGAGTAAATATTCAAGCCGAATTTTTGGGCGATTATTTCTAATGACTTTGGGGTGTAAAAAGCTATATGCTGTCCTTCCTGGGGTGCATAATACCACCACTGACCAGGCTGGGGATTATGGGGGGGGAGAAGTTCGGTTGAGAAGAGAATATTTTTGGATAATTTCAGGATCTTGTTGATTTCATCTAGGGGGTTAGCAAAGTGTTCCAATAATTCAAATGCGGTGATGAGTTCATAGGGTTGGTCTGGGTTTAAATTGGCTTCTAGCCCGGTAGCTAATAGGTTGGGACAGAAGCTATCATACCAGTGAAATTTAAATCGGATATCTCGCATGAGCCGCACTAATAAACCGTAACCGCCTCCATAGTCGAGAAACTGACTATCGGGATTAAAAAAATGGGTGATGATTTGGCTGGCTAGTTGAGCTAACATGAGATTACGGAAAACTAAACCATCGTCGCTGTTAGCAATGGGTTGATTATAGGCTTCTGGTAACCAGTAGGGATTTTCGGTTTGCACAAATCCGCAATTCTGGCATTGAAAATAGTTAACATTATATCGGTTCAAAACTATGGTTTGACCGAAGGATATGGTAGCAGAGGCACAAATTTTACACTGCATAATTTACCAATTGCATTAATCACTAAGGATACTCTCTTCTCTGTCCATGGGTTTTGAGCAGGGGAGATACCTGATCATCTATTATATGACAACTGTCTCTAATCACGATCTACTTTAATTGTGATGGTATGATTTCAGCAGGTTGGTTTCTACTGAATTTTGGGGTTCCCCAATACTTAGACACTCACGGACAAACTACTTGACCCGCCACCGGAAATAGGTGGGCTATTCAATGATGATAATTAATGAGGGATAGGCTGATTATATACACCCGCCAATATATGGGTGTCTGGAAAATTAAAGGAGACGATCGCCTCGAAATTTATCTATCACTTACATTAGCCATGGGGAATTTTTGATGGGTTCCTCCTGCGAGAGGCTCCCGAATCTGTCACCGATGCTACAATGGTTATCAACTGTGTCTAAATTGACAAGATTTTGGCGAACCTATAGCCAAGAAGATTAGAGTTTAAACAATCATTGGGTGAAGACATTGAATTCGGAATTGTTGAGGGTGTTACCTGTAGATGCCCGCGTCATTGTTGAAATTAGCGATCGCCTTAACCCAGATATGAAGAAGTCAGCCTATCTGCGGAATAACCCAGAATGTCAATATTGGCAGATTTCTCCCGATCAGGACTTGACAAAAAGCACAATTTGTGATTATCTTGGGAAGATAGATGTTTTGGTTTATACCTGTGTCAATTTTCCAGGGCATGATTTTGGTAAACTGGTAAATGATTACAGTGTCTGGCTGAAACCTAACGGTCAATTTATCGCTGATATTCCTAACAGCGAATACTGGCGGCGGCTAGTTAGTTTAGCGTTGGATAAGCCACAGTTGTCGGATGTAGGTTTAAGTTTACAGGAAATCCGATCGCATTTTAATCGAGCGGGATTATATATCTATGAAGTGCGGACAAAAGGCGATCGCAGTTGGGAGTTTAACCAGTTTTTAGAGAGACTGAAATCAACTAATCCCTCTACTGTTGTCTACCTGAAAGAGTATAGAGCGCAAACGGTAGCGGAAAACTATCTAGTGCGGGGTATAAAGTCGAGTAACCCCCCAAAACGGCTATTAATCCAAACAGCAATCATGGCACCAACGGGGTGCGATCGCATTCGAGTTTTAGATCCCGATCGCTTTAGTGCCACCATTCCCGGAGTCCGCACCTTTGCTTCAGTCAGGTCAGCGATAATTATACCAACTATACCACAGGAAGCCAAAATTTTCATCTGGCAGCGCACCATCATGTCAGCGCGAGAACATCTTTCCGTGCTGAAAAGACTACTACAGGAAAACTATTTAATCATTGCTGAAATTGACGATAACCCCCTGCGTCGCCGAGAATATGCAGAGCATAATTATCTAAGTTATCGAGGCTGTCACGGTGTCCAAACTTCCACCAAACCTTTAGGAGTATTTCTGCAACAATTTAATCCTAATGTAGCTGTTTTCCCTAACCAACTAACCGAAGTTTCCCCCCCACGCCATAACTATGACAACGAGAAAATCAGTCTATTTTTTGGCGCATTAAACCGCGAGAAGGACTGGGACCCCATTATGGCATCTCTAAATAAAGTTTTATCAGCCAATTCCGGTCGAGTCCTGGTGCGAGTAGTTCACGATCGCCAATTTTTTGAAGCCTTAGCCACCGACCAAAAAACCTTTGAACCTTTCTGTCAGTATAACCGCTATTTAGAAATTCTGCAAAACTGCGACATAGCCTTACTTCCCCTGACCCCGACAGCAGTTAATATGATGAAATCAGATTTAAAATTCCTAGAATGTGCGGGTAATGGGGTAGCCGTCCTCGCCAGTCCTACGGTTTATGAATTATCTATTCAGCCGGAAAAAACCGGGTTAATTTATCGGACGATCCGAGAATTTGAAACCCAACTCAACCGCCTAATTAATAACCATACCTTACGCCGCCAAATTGCGGATAATGCCTATAATTGGGTTAAACAAAATCGCCTACTTTGTCACCATTACCAACAGCGTCACCGCTGGTATTTAGAAATGTGCGATCGCCTCCCAGAGTTAAACAGACAACTCCAGCAAAGAGTCCCGGAACTGTTTAATAATCCCTAGAAATAAATCCCCCCATGTCAGTGATATAGGGGGGATAAACTGTTAGATAAACTGTTAACTATCTAACACCCATTTTAACAGGATAGGGTTAACCAACTCCGGTGCTTCATCCTGGGGGCAATGTCCAACCCCCTCCAGAGGAATAAACTGTTTTACTGTGTCAAATTTAGCTAATTCTTGTCCAAGTTTTATCGGTTCCCATGGGTCTTCTGTCCCCCATAAAATTATCGCCGGACAGGGAAGAATGGGGAGTAAATCTTCTGGTAAAGGTCCTTGAGAATAAGTAGTAAAAGCCACAAAAACATCGACAGCATTGGGGTCATTGGCGGGGGTGATAAGCATGGTCACTAATTCATCGGTGACAGCCTCTTTGCGCCGATAAGCCTGTAGGAGGATATTACGGACAGTTTTAGGAGTAGCAAGTTGTCGAAAAAATAGCTGACTAACCCATCGTAAACCTAACACTTTTTGGGCTAATTCTGCACCCATACCCCGATACCAGGGTATTTCTGCCCTTTTGCGATCGTGTAATAGTCGCAGAGAACAATTTAATAAACCTACAGCGATCGCTATTTCTGGGTGAGAGACAGCCGCCTGCATAGCCACAATACAACCAATAGAATTTCCCACTAAAAAAGCCGGACTTCCGACCACCTCCCGACAAAAATCTGCCACTTGATCACCCCAAGTTTCAAAGGTATAAGATAGGCTACTACAGGGTAAAGGTTTAGCTGACCCACCAAACCCTAAAAGGTCGATCGCAAATACCCGACATTGATTAGCTAAAATAGGGATATTTTTGCGCCAGTGTCCCCAACTTGCACCAAACCCATGAATTAATACTACCGCTGGTCCTGTGTCTCCAGCGGCGCTATAACAGATAGGAAATCCTTTCCACAGCCAAGTTTGAGTTTCTACGGTAGTTGTTGTCATGGGAACAGTTAATCTTGAATAATTGATAATCGATAATTATAGCAATCTTCAATGATTAAGAATGGCTAATAGGTAACAGGGAATGGCAGAATTTGGTAATTATGAGGTGATCATTCCCTATCAGACAATTATCAATCATCCATTGTCGATAACTTCTTCGACTTCTTCCATGGTTTCTTCTATGGTTTCTTCTATGGTCGGTTTTTCGATGGGTTTAACAAATAAATTATTAGCCCTAACAAAACAATTGGCGGGAGTTCCGTCAGCTTTTTCTTCAATATATATCCACGGTTTCAAATCAGAATCCAAAGTGACAATAAACCCACCATAACTCAACTTACCAGTAAATACCTCATCAGTCTGTAAACGTTCAACCACCGGAAAATTGATAATGTTAGGAAAACCAGATTTTTCCGGGTTCCATACTTCTTTAATTGATTCAGAACCCATGCGACAATTTAAGCCATTGGGGTCGGGGTCAACTACCTGCCAATATAGGTGACTAGAATTGCCAATATAATCACCATTATCATTAGGTTGTGGTAAAGAAGTATCCGCTAAAACCCCTGCTGTACCAACGCCAAACACTAATCCAGCAATTAGAACTATCATTAACCCCAAAACTGGTAATTTCTTTAACATAATCTTCCTCTGAATATCTGACAAATATTTAGTCATGAATTCCCCCAATACTTGCTCTGGGCTACTCCTAGGGCATATGATCAGATATCAGGCGCAACCCGCGAGGTGGGTGGTCAGCAGAGTGTATGAGATACCTTACTGATTACCCTGAGTCTAACCTTCATCAACCGCCATAGGGATAGGGCGATTTGAGTTGGGGGGAACCCCTAGCAGCACTATCTCATCAAGTCCGGTAAGACCCCACAAGTTTTCCCTTCCCCGGTTGTCTGATATGTTTTTAAAAACTGGTGCGCCTTCCGCCTTTCCAGGGGTTGACGAGAACCCGAATCCGTGATAAGATTGGATATAGTGTTTTATAATTGAGTATAAAACACTAAAAAAATTATGCATATTCCCATTATGTAAAATATTAACCCATGGTCAAGGGATAAGTCAACCTATACCCCCCAAATGATGGGTTTTTTTACAAAAATTTACATATTAGCTGGGCTACTTTGTGGACAAGTGAGGCGTGTGAAATCCCCCAATTAATTTGCTAAAGTGGAGAATATGTTAAGATTCCGAATAATGGTCAACACAGACATTTCCCTGAGCTTTCACGCGCTATCTGACCCCCTACGGATTCAGATTCTAGAACTCTTACGCCACCAGGAATTATGCGTGTGCGAAATCTGCGAAACCTTAGAGGTTAGCCAGTCGAAACTGTCCTTTCATCTCAAAACGCTCAAAGAAGTGGGATTAATCAAAGGACGACAAGAGGGCCGCTGGATATATTATAGCATTAACCTGAGTCAAATGATTATCCTAGAAGAATATCTAGGGGAGTTTCGGCGATTTAGTCCAGTGGTTCCGGCTTTACCTTGCTCAAATTAATCATCATTTTCGGAGTTAGGGGGAGTGACTGGCTGTGATGATTGGGAGGTCAAGGCTTTAAGCGATCGCACTTCTTCCTGTAGTCGTTTAACCTCCTCTAACAATTGTTCATTAGACTGTGATAATTGCTGCGCCTGGCTACTAAGATAAGGGTCACTTTCCCACCAATTAATCCCAATTTCCTTAGCCTTATCTACGGAAGCAATTAATAAACGAATGCGGATACTTAACAATTCCGTAGACCCGACCGAGACGGAAATATCCCCAGCAATAACTATGCCTTTATCCAAAACCCTCTCTAGGATATCCGCGAGGGATGAACCGGAGGTAGACATCGGCACTCCGCGCTGAGGACTAGATGAACGTGATTGTAATGTCATTAATCACCCTCATAAACAACAAACAGGCGATTATCCTGTTGTGTCAAATAACTTTTTCTTAACAGCGAGCGCAAAGCATCAGTAGTTTGCACCCTGTTTAACCCCAAAGCTATCTCAATTTCGGAGACTCGCGCCCCATCAGAGTCTTTGATATAAGTATAGATTTTCTGTTCGGTATCGGAAAGATTATTAGGTACTGATGAAGTGGTCAATTCTTCCCTAGGGGGTAAAGCGATAATCTGGTCATTTTCCAGTCCTGATAAATGGTCAAATATCTGATGAAGTCGGCTTTCTAATTCAGCAATATCTCCAATAGCGCGCGATAAGAGGATATCACGGCAAACCTCTTGAAAATCGGGGTCAATGGGAACAATAGGGATATTATGTTCTTGACATATTCTGGCTAGCATCAAACTAGGTCGCAACCCAGAGGCTTTATCGGCGTTAGTTTGTTGTCTGGCTACCGTCTGAATTTTACTAGGGGCGATCGCATGGGTAGCCTCTCGGAATTGCTGCACTAATGTTACAATAGTTTGGGCTTCTTCCGGTGTAACTGCCACTTTTTGGATGAGGATTTCCTGTTGGGTAGCCTCGTCCGGTTCCGGCATATTCATGGTAATGAG
The DNA here is from genome assembly GCF_032350395.1 of Limnospira sp. PMC 289.06. Classification (NCBI taxonomy): domain Bacteria; kingdom Bacillati; phylum Cyanobacteriota; class Cyanophyceae; order Oscillatoriales; family Sirenicapillariaceae; genus Limnospira; species Limnospira sp. PMC 289.06. The sequence goes on along the minus strand of NZ_JARPLC010000055.1, from coordinate 1,038 downwards.
GCGATCAAGTAAAGCATCCTGGGTGCTATAAACGCCACAGTATTCTTCAGGATTAGATGTAAAAATCGCCCGAAAATGGGGGTTAACCCTAATATATTCGGAACGGCTGTTATTGGGAGGCAGCACTAATAGTTTTTCCTCTAAAGCCGATAACAGAACGTTATTGACTTCAGGGCGGGAACGGTTAAACTCATCATAAACGAGGGTAAATCCTTCGCGACAGGCGAGGGTTAAACGGGAATCAATCCAGTTTTGCTTGAGTGAGTCTTCTAATTTAACTACACTGTGGATAAAGTTATCCACCACTTTTTTACGGGTGTAACCAGTTTGATTACCAATCATATCGGAGGACTTGAGTTCATCGTCCCCAAAAATCAACATAATCGGACGATTAAGCAAATCTGCCAAATGTAGGGCGAGGGTAGTTTTTCCGGTTCCCGCTGGTCCGCGCAAATGCACAGAAAACCCTGATTGAAGATACCGCAACGCCCTAACTGTAATTCTTTCAATGGCTGGAGTGTTAACAAATCCTTTAGGAACAGCACGAAGCACAGTGGTCATATTAATGTTAGATTGTAAGCTACCAGGCTAGGGATATTTTAGTCCCGAACCCTATTTTCATTTGATCTGTTGGCATAGTAGGCTTGAACGCTCTGAACAATCCAACCTTGGTTCAGAAGTTATCGCAAAGCATAAACGGTTTGAATGCGATTTAACTGCAAATCCTCCTCAATATCAGTCAATCGTACCCTCGACTGCTGATAAATGTAATCATAAACCCGTTCATCCGGGGTTAGGGGGATGAGGAACAACAGTAGTTGGTTTAGGCTGATTAGGGGGAACTGCTGGTTTTGTTGGTTCAGCAACCACCACAGCGGTAGGTGTTGTTGATTGGGCTGCTGTGGTAGTACTAGGCGCTGATTTAACCGCCTTCGGCTTGGTTTGAGGAACCAATGTTTGACTAGCCTTCGCCTTCTGAGGCGTTGCTGGGGTCGATTTCACCCTTTCACCACCCCAAACCGACTTTTCCCGTTCCCG
>NZ_JARPLC010000054.1:0-30228 GCF_032350395.1 Limnospira sp. PMC 289.06 | reverse complement strand
CCTGCCTTGCTTAGATTTCTCCAAGCGTCGGGACATATAAACAGTTATGGGATGGTCAGGGTACGAGTCTTTTTTATTCCACCAAGGAGTGAAAGTCCCATTAGGAGGTTATTTCAGCCATTGCAGCCTTATTTAACTCCTAAACGTCTCGCACCTATGCTGTTTACCATAGCACAAAATGCTTGGCTAAGTGAAAGCCGCCCTTCTAGGGCGGGGTTTGAGACCCATGATTTTTGATAAATTGGCGGTGGGTGGTTGTCTGTTGTCTGTTGGCTGTTGCTTGTTTGTGGCTAAAATCTCCTATGATAGGAGGGGCTGTGAAAAAAAATGCAAGAACTGATATTATGTCCGCCTATCATACAATTCGTATTAACGATCGCCAAAGGGATAAGTCCTACTGTGTGCAAGTTCCAGAGGATCGCTACATCCTCCCATGTGCAGAAAATCAGGGTTCAGATTTACCCTATTCTTGTCGCAATGGTGCTTGTACAACTTGCGCGGTGCGGGTGATTTCAGGAGAGTTGTATCAGCCGGAGGCGATGGGATTATCTCCAGAACTACAGGAGGAAGGATATGCTTTGCTTTGTGTGAGCTATCCCCGTTCAGACCTGGAAGTGGAAACCCAGGACGAGGATGAAGTCTACGAACTCCAGTTTGGTCGCTACTTTGGTAAAGGTAAGGTGCGATCAGGGTTGCCCTTAGATGAAGATTAGTCATAAGCTACTGAGATTGATGCTTACCGGACTGTTACTCCTGTTGTGGGGTATCGTGGGGGTTGGGTGTTCTGAACCGCCGGAAACGCCCACAGGTATGACTGTCAGAGTAGAACGGGTGGTTAGTGGTCAGACCATAGAAATTGTCAGTCCTACCGAGAATATACCCAGATTACAGCGGGTAAGACTGATTGGCATTAATGCCCCGGACCTAAGACAAGACCCCTGGGGAATGGAAGCTAAACGAAGGCTACAGCAGCTTTGTCAGGGACAGCAGGTGCTATTAGAATTAGACCAAATGGAAAGCGATCGCTATGATCGCCTATTAGCATATATATGGCGCGATGAAATTCTGGTTAATGAGGAATTGGTTAAACAAGGTTACGCCCTCGCTGAAGCCGGAATTTACAACAACAAATACAGCCAACGTCTTGACAATGCCCAACGGTGGGCTAGAATCATGGGGTTAGGTATCTGGAACCCAGAACAACCCATGCGATTTACCCCCGCTGAGTTTCGCCAACAACAGTCCTGACTGAAAAAGAGGCAGCCGACAGTCTGGGGGTAAGCGAAAATTAATCAATTTCAGATTCCCTATATCATCAAAACTTATCCCCAACCGCAGGGTTTCGCTACTCTCAAAATTATTATTGATTAATCGGGTTATTGTCTGAATCTGTGACCAGAAACTGATGGAATTTTTGCCAATATGACTCAAGAACAATTACAAACATTTTTAGATGTGGCTACCCTAGCAGCGACTGCGGGGGGTACGGTCTTAAAGTATTACTGGGGTAATTTACAAGATATTCAAGAGAAAGGACGCTCAGGAGATTTAGTCACAGAAGCCGATAAAGCCTCAGAAGCGGCGATTTTGGAGGTTCTCAAGCGCCATGTTCCCGGTCATGGTATTCTTACGGAAGAGTCTGGTAGTTTGGGGGATACTAGCAGCCGCTATTTGTGGGCGATCGACCCCCTCGATGGTACTACTAACTATGCTCATCAGTATCCAGCATTTGCCACCTCGATCGCCCTTTTGATTGATGGAGTCCCCCAGGTCGGTGCGGTATATAATCCCTTTCATGATGAATTATTCCAGGGTGCGATCGGTCATGGTGCGACCTGTAACGGTAAACCCATCAAGGTCTCTCAAGCCAATTCCCTAGATAAAAGTCTATTGGTGACAGGGTTTGCTTATGACCGTCGCGAAACCCCAGATAATAATTATGCCGAATTTTGTTATCTAACCCACCTAACTCAGGGAGTCAGGCGTGGTGGGTCTGCTTCTGTAGATTTAGCCTATGTCGCCTGCGGACGTTTAGATGGTTATTGGGAGAGAGGACTGTCTCCCTGGGACTTGGCGGCGGGGGTGGTCTTAGTCCAAGAAGCTGGGGGAAAGGTAACAGCCTATGATCAGAGTCCTTTTGACATAAAATCTGGGCGCATTTTAGCTACCAATGGTTCCCTACATTCTAGCCTTAGTAAAGCCCTTTTAGAAACACCCCCCTTATCTTCCTGGTAGCTTTTGACTCCCACAGGAGAATCACCAATCAGTCAGAAAATATGTCAAAATAAGATTGAGCAGCAGTTGGGCTTGAGTTGATTGCGGTCAGATGTACACACAGATACGGTGATCCGGTTATGTCTGTGGGCTTAACTAGCTAATCATCCGTAATTGTGCCAGGCTTAACTGTTATGCTTTCCGGTTGAGGGTTATATGGAATATCCTCGATATGGTTGCATCTAGTTATAATCCCATAAATATCACTGAAAATCAGAATTTAACTTGGCATTTCTGAGATACCAAAAGGCGAATACTATGTCATTTAAAATAAATCAAGGATTATTCCAGCTTGGAATTACGGACAATCATGCTATTTTAGGTATTAAAATAGATGCTGATTTTAATGCTATTCGCAAACAATATATGAGGATTGCGCGTCGTTTGCATCCAGATACTTCGGCTTTTCAGGAAACTGAAGATAAGGAATTGGGGAAAGAATTATTGGCGAAATTGGTGAGTCCGGCTTATAACAAATTTTCTAAGGATGATGAGAAACGAGAATATGAATTGTTAATAAACACCATAGCCGATCGCATTAAAAAAGACCCCAATAGTATTGAAATATCGACAGAAGCAGCTAAACAGCTACAGACCATAGGTGATTTTAATCAAGCCTATGAAACCAGTTTACAGGAACTGGTGGAACAACAGTATGAATCCCCGAAACAAGCCCTGGCTAGAATTGGTGAAATTAGCGAACTGAATTTAGTGTATTTAATGCGATCGCGATCGGGTAATGTGGTCGCTACACCAACGCCGCCACCCCCACCAGCAGAAGCTAAGTCAGAGGAAGCGCCGCCACCCCGACCGGTGAAAACATCTTTTGTCGATAAGGCTTGCGATCGCGCCGTCCAGTTAATGGAAACTAGCAACTATGCTAAAGCTATTCTGGAACTCAAAGACGCGGTAAAACGGGAACCGTCACACCCCCGTTGTCATGGTCTATTAGGGTTGATTTATATTAAACAAAATCAGCCTAAATTAGGTACACCCCATATTAGAAAAGCCCTAAGTATTGATCCAAATCAGCCGGAAGCGATCGAAGCCCAACAACTAATTCAGAAAACAGCTACCACCTCTAGTGTCAAAGGTAAAAGTAAAAAGTCAGGTTCAGGAAGCGGCGGTTTATTAGGGCGACTATTTGGCGGGAGTAAGAAAAAGTGAAGGCCGCCATTGTGAACAAATCGACTCAATTGCAGGTAATCTGTAATAATCTGTAAGCCGTCCCCTAATTTTGTACTACTTTTTTTAATCCCATGATTCATCAACCGCCACCGGGTGCGCGAGATCTACTTCCTCTCGATGTAGCCCAAAAAATTTGGATTGAACGCCGACTACAGCAAGTATTTCATCGCTGGGGCTATCATCGCATTATTACCTCTACCCTAGAAAGGCTTGATACCCTCATGGCTGGGGGGGCGGTACAACGTTCAACAGTCATCCAATTACAAGATGCAGAAAATGAAGGTTTGGGACTGCGCCCGGAATTAACGGCTTCTATTGCTAGGGCGGCGGTTTCTCGCATGGCGGGGAATGACCACTGGCCGCAACGTCTGTATTACAATGCTAATATCTTCCGCAAAGGTGGAGAGACGGGACATGGTACGCAGTTAGAATTTTATCAGGCTGGGGTAGAATTACTTGGGGCTGATGGAGTCCGGGCTGACTGGGAAGTTTTATTGCTGCTATGGGACTGTTTGCGATCGCTCAACTTACAAAACCCACAGTTTATCCTAGGGGAAGCTGGATTAACGCGATCGCTTTTATCTCCCTTTCCGCCACCCTTACGCGATCAGGTTCGACAAGCGATCGCTAATCTCGATAGAATTACCCTGGAAACCCTTTCCATGTCGCCAGAATTGCGACAACGGGCTTTATTCCTCTTTGACTTGCGCGGTCGTCCTGAAGACGTTTTAGCCAAGGTTTCCCAACTAGACCTAGACGACAGCCAAAGATCTGCCCTCAACAACCTAAAATCCTTAATTGATGGTCTCAATCAATATCAGAAATGGCGACCAGATACTCTATATCCCATGTCCATCACCCTAGATCTCAGTCTGATTCAGACTTTTGACTACTACACAGGCATTGTCTTTATTGTAGTCAGTGATAGTCATTCGGGTTCACGGGTATTAGGTCGCGGCGGACGTTATGACCAGCTTTTAGGACTTTATCACCCACAGGGAGAAACTAAACCCAGTATTGGCTTTTCCCTCACCATTGAGGAACTGCATCAGGTATTATTAGACATGGGAGAGCTTCCCTCTGATATTCCCTCCGGTGATTGTTTGGTGGTTCCCAAAACCCCCCAAGCTGAAGTCGCCGCCTTTGCTTATGCACAAGATTTGCGTCAGTCCCAGGATGCACAGGTACAAATGGAATTGAGTATTTCCGATGATTTACTCGCCCTCCGAGAGTCCGCCCGTCGCCGGGGAATTACCCAAATCGCCTGGGTAGATGAACAAGGTAATCCTACCTTAGAAGTGATCTAATTTCAGTCTACATTATACCCACCACAATTATCCATTAATTCCCTGGTGGGGTGGCGCGGGTTTATTCATCTGGTCGTGGGGAATATTTACTGATGACAGAATTCTCTGGAACCATAACTATGTTAAGTACCAAGATTTAGCCAAATACAGGCGGGATTTATTGAATGGGGGAGATTTATTGAAAATGTTACCCCAGGAATCAGAGCGGAATAGTTTGACTAAATTTTTGCTAGAAATTAGTGAACAATATGCCTCAGTTTAAGTCTCTATGAATCTCCGGAATTAACAACAGGCGATACAGTTAAGATGGTGCGTCAATTATTTCGAGGTGTCGTTGACCACTATATATGCCAGGTTTGACGCACCCTACATTAAGATGGTGCGTCAATTATTTCGAGGTGTCGTTGACCACTATATATGCCAGGTTTGACGCACCCTACATTAAGATGGTGCGTCAATTATTTCGAGGTGTCGTTGACCACTATATATGCCCCGTTTGACGCACCCTACAGGGAACTATTGGGGTGGTTAATTGCTCCCAAATAACCCTTAATTATTCCGAGGTGTCGTTGACTCCGATATCTTCCTGGTTGGAAGGACCCTACAAAGACTGTGTTTACAAATAAGCGATCGCACGTCCCCCCTAGGCGGTAAGCTGTTGGAGAGTGTTTGCACAGTAACGATGACAACTATTAACGATAATTACCTAAAACTCAAAGCTGGCTACCTATTTCCAGAAATCGCCCGGCGGGTTAATACCTTTGCGGAAGCCAACCCCGACGCACAAATAATTAAACTGGGAATTGGTGATGTCACCGAACCTTTACCAGAAGCCTGCCGAACTGCTATGATTAAAGCCGTTGAGGAAATGGGCGATCGCTCTACATTCAAGGGCTATGGACCAGAACAGGGTTATAGTTGGTTGCGCGAAAAAATTGCCCAACATGACTTTCAAGCCAGAGGCGGCCATATTGACCCAGAGGAAATCTTTATCTCTGACGGTTCCAAATGCGACACGGGGAACATTCTCGATATTTTTGGCAAAGATAACACCATTGCCGTCACCGATCCAGTATATCCCGTCTATGTAGATACCAACGTCATGGCAGGAAATACCGGACCCGTCAATGAGCGTGGGGAATATGAGGGGTTGCTATACCTTCCCATTACCGCCGAGAATAATTTTACCGCCGAAATTCCTAGCGATCGCGTCGATTTAATTTATCTGTGTTTCCCCAATAACCCCACAGGCGCTACAGCCACCAAAGAACACCTGAAACAATGGGTTGATTACGCCCGCGCCAACCGTTCAATTATCCTATTTGATGCCGCCTACGAAGCCTTTATTACCGACCCCAGCCTACCTCACTCCATTTATGAAATTGAAGGCGCTCGTGAATGTGCGATCGAATTCCGTTCCTTCTCCAAAAATGCTGGTTTTACCGGCACTCGTTGCGCCTTCACCGTCGTTCCCAAAACATTAATGGCAAAAACCTCCTCCGGGTCTGATGTCGAGCTGTGGAAGCTGTGGAACCGCCGCCAGTCCACCAAATTTAACGGAGTCTCCTACATTATACAACGGGGAGCCGAGGCAGTGTATTCCCCCGCCGGACAATCCCAAATCCAACAACTCGTAAATTTCTACCTAGAAAACGCCCAAATCATTCGCGAAAAATTGACCACCGCCGGACTCACAGTTTATGGTGGTGTCAATGCCCCCTATGTATGGGTCAAAACCCCCAGCGGTCTATCAAGTTGGGACTTTTTTGATAAATTACTGCAAACCTGTAATGTAGTAGGAACACCAGGTTCCGGTTTTGGTGCAGCCGGGGAAGGATATTTCCGCATTTCAGCCTTTAACAGCCGTGAAAACGTAGAAGCCGCCATGGAACGCATCACAGACAAGTTTAAAACCCTCTGAAATTAGTTCACAGCAAAAACCCCGGCTTCTTCAAGAAACCGGGGTAGCGTGCGCCAGAGACTACCGATTGCAGTCAACAATAATGTTCTAGCTAACCAAGAAAGTCCCTAGCGGGAGAGAGTCCGACGCTTAGTCACCATTCGATAGGCTTCAATAGAGTCACTCTCATTCCAGTCATTGAAGTTTTCTGCCGCAATACCACATTCATATCCAGCATTAACTTCCTTCACATCATCTTTAATCCGCTTCAGGGAGTCAAGGAAGCCATCATAGACTATCTGTCCACCGCGATGAACTCGGATTTTGCAGTTACGAATCAGCTTACCAGACTGAACATAACACCCAGCCACACGGGAACGACCTACAGGGAAAATAGCCCGCACTTCCGCTTGACCAAGAGGTTCTTCCACCAATTCCGGTTCTAGCATACCCTCCATCGCCGCTTCAATATCATCGAGGAGGTTATAGATAATGTTGTATTCACGAATATCAACCCCAGCGCGGTCAGCTGCGCCTCGTGCGCCACTGGCGACAGTAGTATTAAAACCAATCAAAACCGCATCACTAGCCGCTGCTAGGTCAATATCAGTCTCTGTCACCTCACCCGCCGCCGCTAACAGCAGTCGCAGTTGTACCTCCTTCTGAGGTAATTTCTTCAAAGCATTAACTATAGCCTCTACAGACCCCTGAACATCAGCTTTCAGAATAATATTGAGGTCTTTAAGTTCTCCCTCCTGAACCCTAGCCGACAAAGCACTGAGACTAACCCGACCCTGGAGTAAGCGAGACTGTCGGGCTGTATTCGCCCGTTCCGAAGCCAAAGCCGCCGCCTCTTTTTCGCTCTCAAACACCTCAAACTCATCTCCGGCCGCCGGAACATCCCGCAAACCCAAAACCTCAACCGCAAACGAAGGGCTCGCATTATCGACCCGTTCACCATGATCATCAATCATAGCCCGAACCTTACCTAGGGCAGAACCTGCTAAGATTACATCTCCTACCCGCAGAGTCCCATTCTGTACTAACAGAGTAGCCACCGGGCCCCGTGCTTTATCTAGGTTAGCCTCAATCACCGTACCCTTAGCCATACGGTTAGGATTAGCATAGAGGTCCTCAACTTCCGCCACCAACAGCAACATCTCTAGCAGAGTATCCAGATTTCCGCCATTAATAGCACTAACCGGAACTATAATCGTATCACCGCCCCACTCTTCAGGAACTAAACCATATTCCGTCAGTTCCTGCTTAACTCGGTCTGGTTGAGCCGACTCCTTATCCATTTTGTTAATGGCAATTACCATCGGCACACCCGCCGCCTTAGCATGGCTAATAGCCTCCACTGTCTGAGGTCGCACCCCATCATCAGCAGCTACCACCAGAATAGCAATATCCGTAACTCTGGCTCCCCTCGCTCGCATAGCGGTAAAGGCTTCGTGACCAGGAGTATCTAAGAAAACCACCTGTTGAGTCTCGCCCGACTCATTTGTTACATCAACATGGTAAGCACCAATATGCTGGGTAATGCCTCCCGCTTCTCCCTGGGCTACCTTAGTTTTGCGAATAGAATCGAGCAGGGTAGTTTTTCCGTGGTCAACGTGACCCATAATCGTTACCACTGGTGGACGGCGTTGGAGATTATCCAAATCCTCCGCATTGAGCATATTATCAGGTTTTTGAGCCTCTGATTTCTGCTCCTCCGTTACCACCGTAACCTCTAATTCCTCACAAACCATCGAAATAGTTTTGAAATCTAGGGTTTCTGTGATATTAACCGCAATACCACGGGAGAACAGACGCTTGATAATTTCCGTTTCCGCAATTAACAGAGCATGAGCGAGTTCCTGAACCGTCATCGGTCCTTGAACTACTAAACGCTCCACCTTTTCTGGTAATGCTGGTGTAGGCGATCGCCGAGAAGCAGCCGTTGAATTGCCGCCACTACCACCCGAATTGCGAGATGGTGCTGACTTTCTTCGTCCCTGATTAGAGACTACAGCCAATTTTCCGGCACCAGAACCAGTTTTAGCCTTGGGAGGTCGAGCTAAGGACATACTCAGAGCCTCAGACTCCGAGCTATTGGCCGTCAGGCTATCAAAATCTTCATCATCTTCATCATCAATCAGAGGCTTAATCCGGGGGCGCTTCACCTTGGCTTTAGCTGCCTTACCACCCTTTTCATCATCATCATCTTCATCATCCACAGCACTGGCGCGCTTGGGTGAAGTCATCGGTTGGGGCCGCTTCAGGGTTAAACCGCGTTTGGGGCGTTTCGACTCCAATATTCCATCATCTTCAGGCATAGCCCCGATATCACTATCATCCTCGATGATATCAGTGGAGTCTGTCTTAATCGCGACGGTTGATTGTCTCGAAGGTGGTGGTTGTAGTTCCGGCATCGACTTGGCAGGTTTCACCGTAGAAACCCGCCTTTTCACGTCTCTAACCTCTTGGTTATCAGAGGGAACTGGCCGTTTTTTCTGTTTGGAAGCTACTGGTTTATCAGCTTTATCAGCTTTATCAGCGCTTTTATCCACGGGAGCGCTCCCTCCCTGACTCGGTTTGGGAGTTGGCTTATTCTGTTTTAAAACTGGCTTACGAGACAGTTGCGGAGATTTAGTCGCTGTCGGTACAGGTCGGGCCGGGGGCGCTACTAAAGTCGGTGATTCTTCCTCAGTAGTCGATTTAGACACCTGCGGAGTCGTTTTTTCGGGCTTAATAGTCCCGCTGACATCATCTTGGGCTGTGGTAGCTCCAGAAGAGGTAACTTCCACAGGGGGTTTGCGGGGAGGTTGGGGGGAATTATTAGGTTTTGGCAACTCGGATATATTGGTTTGAGAACTGACAGATGATTCGGACAAGTTGGGGGGTTTGGGGGGAGTGGCAACGGATTCAGCAGATGGCTCAGGCTGGGGTGAGTCTGCTGGTGATGGTTGATTTTCTGGTCTGATGAGGTTTGGTCTGCGAATTTCTAAAATCTGTTGCTTTTTCTTGTCAGCCCCCCCACCACCACCGGAATGGGATTGATGGGCTGCATCGGGGTTTTCATCGGACCATGTGGAAATCGGATGACTGGCGACGTATTTCTCGATCCGTTCGGCATCTGATTCCGTAATTGTACTGCTATGGCTTTTGACAGAGATATTCAGCCGTTCACACACGGCTAAGATGTCTTTGTTCTCCAAATTTAACTCTCGTGATAGTTCGTAAATTCTGACTTTGACGTTGTTCATCCACTCTTGCCTCTTCGTACCAACCCGTTTTTTATTATATTGACATTATTTTAGGGGTTCTACCAACTGCGATCGCCTCCACTGGGTTACACTGTACCACTTTCAGCTCGATCGCCATCGGTACTATATCAACTTACATTTGTTTACTACAGAAACAGTTTAAGCCCTAAACAGACATAATGCCAATTATGCCCACCCTGATACCCTATTTGCAACCAGGGAAACTCTTGTTATTGACTTATGCTGTAATCACCTCCTTATAATTCCAGGTAGCGGGTTGATGGCTGTAAAATTTCAGTCCCCATACTACATTAGCTATCCGGCTGCGAGTCCGTAGCTAAACGCTGCCACAGGATTTGAAATACTTTTTCCGGCACCGGAGCCCTTAATGCTCGTCCGAGTCTATTTTTCTTCTGAGCAACCATCAGGCATTCAGCAGTTTGACAAACATAAGCTGAACGACCCATGCCTTCATCTAATTCTACCTGATGGGATGGATAGACTCTGACCAATCGCCAGAACTCCTGTTTAGCAGCCAGGCGGCGACAGGTAACACACCGACGAAGATGATCCACCATAATTTTGTATCCTCCCATTTATACCATCCCCAAAACCACCTATACCTGAATTTCAGATACTTCTGTAGCTTCTGGCTCTAAACTTTCCTCTTCCGATACTTCCCCAGTTAGTTGTCCCTGAAACTCCTGAGCCACCTTTTCATCTTCAGCCGCCGCATCATACTTAGCCACATCTTTAATATCAATTTTCCAACCCGTCAAACGTGCAGCCAAGCGCACATTCTGACCCTCTTTACCAATAGCCAGGCTCAATTGGTCTTCCGCTACCAGTACATGAGCCCGACGTTCCTCTGGGTTCACCAGACGCACTTCATCCACACGAGCCGGACTCAGAGCATTAGCAATATAAATTGACGGGTCAGGAGACCAGCGGATCACATCTATTTTCTCTCCCCGCAGTTCATTAACTACCACCTGAATTCGAGATCCCCGCGCCCCAATACAAGCTCCCACCGGGTCCACATCTCTGTCTAAAGTATCAACCGCAATCTTAGTTCGTGGACCTACATAATTCGAGGGCGGATTGGCTTCTCTAGCCACAGCCACAATTCTCACCACCTCGTCCTCAATTTCTGGCACCTCATTCGCAAACAGGTACACCACTAACCCCGCATCAGACCTAGAGACAATCAATTGAGGACCACGCTGGGAACCCTGGGAAACTCGCTTCAGATATACCCGAAAAGTCGCATTAGCTCGATAGTTATCCTTGGGTAATTGTTCTCGTTTCGGCAATTCCGCCTCAACTTCTGGCTGTCCATAAACACTACTTACAGCCATAATCACCGACTGGCGCTCAAATCTCAGTACCCGAGCCTGTAGGACGGTTCCTTCATGTTCGGCGAACTCATCCTGAATCATCTTCCGCTGTTTGTCCCGTAACTTCTGAGCCAAAACCTGTTTGGTTTGAATAGCAGCCATGCGCCCAAACTCATTTTGCTCTGGGGTAACATCTAAAGTTACTGTATCTCCCAATTCAGCTTCGGGAGCCACTTCCTGCACATCCTTGAGGGAAATTTGATGGTCTTGGTTACTAGCTTGTTCCACAATGGTTAGGTTTTTGGCTAAAACCCTAAATCCCTCTTCCTCAACATCGAGTTCTACATCAAAATTATCGAAGTAGTCCTCAGTAAATTGGGTATCGATCTGAACCGTGCGCCTATAGCGTTCATACCCTTTGAGTAACGCTTCCCGCAGAGCCTCTTCTACCGCTTGTTTCGGTAGGTTGCGCTCCGTGGAGATGCTCTCAATCATATCTTTGAGTCCGGGTAAACTGACCATTGACATAATGATTTGTCCTCGTAGTAATTAGTTAAATACACAATTGAGATTAGCTGTTATACCTGTCGAATCGGGTTTATTCCCCTTCCTCTAGCAGGACTTGCGTGATTAAGGAATTGGGGATAGAGATTTGTCGCCCTTTCTGATTGATATGGACTGCCATCTCGTCGCGACCCACCAATTTTCCAGTTTGTTGTTTGTGTCCTTTGTAGGGTTCGGAGGTGGTGACTGTTACCGGAAATCCTTTGAAGGAGATAAAATCGCGATCGCAGCTTAGGGACCTCGATACTCCTGGACTCGATACTTCCAGAATATAAGCATCGGGAATTACATCTACCGCATCGAGTTGTTCTTCGAGGGCTCGACTCATCCGCTCACAATCTTCTAAACTGGTGTCTTGCTCCAAATTACGGATATCAACCCGCAGTACAGGAGGCTTCTGGTTAGTGTAAAACATTGCCCCCACGACTTCTAACCCCAGAGCTTTGGCGACTGGGGTGGCTAGGTCGATAATTTTGGGAATTAGGGGGTGAACCATAGTCAGATTTGATGTTAAAACGCTACAATTAGGCTCTATTAAGGTTTGTACCTAAGCCTAGGGTTACGGAAATCTGGAGATCATCCTTTACCATAGACCTGTCCTTTGGGGTTGGCCATGGAAATGCTGCCACTAAAAAAAGTGGGTGTCACCCACTTGTAGATGAAACTGTATCTTCCACAAGAAGCTGAGGGCTGACCCCCAGCTTAACTTCCTCATCTATTACTTTAGCTCACAATTTAACTATTCGATCATGGCAATTCCATAATTGCTAGTGGCTAGGCTATCTACGAGTGGGGGAGGGGGTCTCCTCGCCTCAGTCCTCCTCATAAACAATCAATCCCTCTAATTTGCGCCTTTCCTGGATTGATGCTAGAACTTGCTCGAAGTTTTCTTCGTCCACTCGATGTATATAATTCAGTTTAATTTCTTCTAATAGATCCACCAGTAAATATTCAAACTGCTGCATTTGTTCCCCTTCAATTTCCTGCCATAATACTTTGCCAAAGTCCCGCACCAGTTGCTCTGTTAGTTGGCTTCCCTTGCGGTCCGACATGGCTTTACGAATCCCTTCATAGGCACTATTTGGACCCTCTGTGGCTAATTGGGATAGTTCCCCGATCAGGCGATCGCTTAATTCTTTAGCAATATTATCAAATCCGGGCACTTTTTTAAACCTTTCTACCACCTCGGAATTTTTGACTACACTCTCCACATTATAACGGATTAGTGCTTCTATATCCGACTCTAGTTGTGGGATAACCTTATAAACCACCACCTGAATTAATTGATTAGAAATAAATTCGATTTCATTCAGGTTATTAATATTCATATACCGCTGCTGTTGTGACTGAGCGATCGCCTTACCAATATTACCTTCTCTCAGTTGGTCTTGCACTTGATTAATGAATTGGATAATCACCGCTTCCGTTAATTCCTGCGATACCGATGACACTAAACCTCTACTGGCAAATGCTCTGAGTTTCTCCAGCTTAATTAATCCGGTTTGATCTAAACGAATAGTCACCGGAATAATCCTTAATAATCTCGCCGTTGGCAGCGAAATAAACATTAAGATATCGTACCAACGCCAGAGCATTGCATCTAACCAAGTCACCGTGTTAAATTTACTGCTCACTACCCTAGTTCTAATCAGAAATTCCACTAAAAAGAACAGCACAAACGGAAAATCAATTCTCCAAAAATCATTGACAAAGTTACCCGTTTCTGATAATCGTCGAAAATAATTAGCCTCCATTAACGGCTTGATCTGACTTGTAAACCAGTCGATCTCCTCCATAAATCCATTATCATCAAGATATTCAACACTCCAAAAAGTAGCGAAGGCTTGCTTAGAGGAATCGTCTGGGTTGGGAGCGCGATCGCGCATTCGATTTTTAATAGTCTCCAAAGCACCACTTTTATTAGCGATCGCAAAGGGGTTAGTATCAACCATTTCTATACTTTGCTGTTGCAGACTCAGCAGAATATCCTCCACTTCCGGTGATTCTAGTCCCGTCTCCACCACCTGGTTATTCAGAGCTGCTACAGTTTCTATATATCTGACCGTGTCCCGGTGGGGTTCAATCCCCATAATCGGATCATAGAGTTCCGTTAACTCTCGAAAGTGACGGAAATAAAAGTCACGCCAGGGTATATAACTAATATTAAATAAAACTAGGGCATAGTTGACAACGGCTATCATTGACAGACCTCGTTCGATCCACAGACCCACAGGGGTATTTTTATTAATCGCTCTCGGTTTTTTCATGGTCATAGACTCAATCGGTTCTGTTGACAACAACTAACTCTAGTTAAAATTTCAGTAATTGACTAATTGATTTTATTGATAATCTCATGTCTGAATCTTATCCCCGTATCAGTGTGGTGATCCCAGCCTACAACTGTGAACAGTATATTGCCGAAGCCATTGATAGCGTACTAGCTCAAACTGAGACTGATTATGAAATCATAGTTGTTGATGATGGTTCTCAAGACCAGACTCGCTCCGTGGTAGCCACTTATCACAGCCAAGTTCGCTATGTTTATCAGGATAATCAAGGGGTTTCCGTGGCGCGAAATCATGGTCTGAGTTTGGCTAGGGGTGAGTTTATCACTTTTCTCGATGCCGATGATTACTTTTTTCCCGATACCCTCCGAAGCCAACTCGCTGTATTTGATGCTGACCCGGAATTGGCGATCGTCCATAGTGGTTGGCGCAGGGTTAACCAAACCGGCGAAATGTTGATCGATGTTCAGCCCTGGGAAATGGTGGCTGAGTTAAATTTAGAGAATTGGTTACGCTGGAAGCCTTTGGGGACTATGGGAACTTTGATGTTCCGCCGCCAGGCTTTGCAGACCGTTGGAGGCTTTGAACCTGGGTTGGCTCATGCGGAGGATGTCGATTTGATTTTGCGTTTGGTATCTAGCGGCTATCGCAGCGCTTGGTTGAAGCGATCGACCGTCTGTTATCGTCAACACGATCGCAATACTATGCGAGATGGTATCTCTCAAGCCAAGTCTATCAATTATGTCCTCGATAAATTTTTTAATTTACCCGATATACCCTTGGAAATTAAAGTCATTGAGGACTGGGTTCGCTATAGTACCTTGGTCTGGAGTTCCTGGTATTTATACCATACTGGCTTCAATACTGAGATGGTCGAATATTTACAGCGCTCATGGTCTTATAGTCCTTTTCTACCCATGGAAACCGTCATTAATTGGGTCGAAAGTTTTACTCAGTATTCTCAAAATGTCGATGCTATTTTCGATGTCGATCATTTATCTACATCTCCTGAGTGGCAAGGCTTATTAAAATGGGTCATCAGTAGCCTGCAATACCCCTAGTCTCTATCTCATGTAACTACTTCGGGTTCCCTAGATTTAATCATTACACCCGACCTAAACCAATTAGGAAATTATGTTAAGTTTTGTAAAATTTGTCAAAAAGTCCCCCCGACCCTCCCAGCCGGGGGGTTGCTTTTTGGGTTGACCTATGCTATTGTATTAAATAATGGAAATCTTAGTAAAAATTTTACTTTGGGTTATGTTTCCATTATCTAACAGTATGCCAATATCCTACCATTAGTTACCGGTGCTTGTCAACCCCCGACCGTGATTTGGCCGAACAATTTTTTAAAAATTGAACAAAAAATCAACTTTTAGGTTGAAGGATAGTCAACCGATTGTATTGTGGAGCCAACTAATGTAGAATGTATAGATCCTTGCTTCTGAGTAGAAGCCTAAATTGTCCACAAGGAGTATCATTAAATGAAGCCTTTTGTTTACGAAACCATGTATATCCTGCGCTCTGACCTAAATGATGAGCAGGTAGAGGCGGCGATCGCCAAATATCAAGATATCCTGCACGAACATGGGGCACAAAATCTTGACGTGCAAAATTTGGGTAAGCGTCGTTTAGCTTATGATATCGACAAGCACCGGGAAGGCATTTACATCCAAATGAACTATGAAGGTGGGGACAGCAACCAGATTAAAGTCATGGAAAGAGCCATGCGTATAGGTGGCGATGTAATTCGTTATCTGACGATTAAACAAGATGTCACCCCATCTCCAGTCGAAGCCGAAGCGCAACCGGAACCCCAACCCCAAGAGGTTTAAAACTCAAGTCAGGTCAGGAGTTGGTGACGGTCAACCCAGCTAATTCCTGACTGTTCGATACTCCTGGAGTCTCTCTCTTGCCGATTGGGTGGAATTGGGAGTATTTTAGGGGACATATTGGAAGTTTATAGGAGCCATTGGTTATCATGAGCCAGAAAAATAATCCCAACTCCCAGGAACTCACAGCAGAAGTCGCTCGGCTGAGTGAAGAGTTAAAAATGCGAGATCAACTGGTGCAGCAGTTATCTCAAGAATTATTCCGTTTGGTGAAGGGAAATGCTAACTTAGCCCCAGATCCAGAAATGGCCGAGCGACACCAAGCTCAGATGAAGTCCTTGCGGGAACAACTCCAGCAAGTAGAAGAACAGGTGAAGTTTTATCAAGACCAGATCAATGAGCGGGATCTGGAAGTTTACCAACTTAGACAGTCTGTTCAGGAGTTAACCGATCGCTCTCGAATGCTCGAACAGGTAGTGCAAGAATTACCTGGAGTCTACCGCCAGAAGTTTTCAGAACGCCTCGAAGAGGTCATGGAAAGGGTGGAAAAACTGCAACGGGAAAATCGGCAACTCCACGCCGAACTACAAAGTGTTACCTACCGTCTGGCTCAAAAGAGTCGCCGTCCTGGTAATTTAGATCTGCCAACTTTTCAGCCCGGAACTCAGAGCGTCATCGAGTTTCCTAGTTTAGGGAAAGCGTGATTTTTTCCTGAGTCAGCATCAAACCTAGTCAAACTTAGGGGTTGGTTCTAGGGAGCATCGCAGAACAAACCCCTTTATTTTTATTAGTTAAGTGCCTAGGGTTTGTTGGAACTAGAATTAAGGCATTTTTGCAGCACTTCTAATAACTCCTGCGTGGTGAAAGGTTTTGATAAAAATATATCAACTCCTAACTCAGCTATATCTTTGGCTATATCTACTGAAAAGTAACCGCTAATTCCGACAATTTTAATTTGAGGATTCAGGGATTTTAGCTCCCTCATAGTAGTTTTTCCACCCATAACAGGCATCATAATATCGATAACTACACAGTCAATTTTATCTAAATATTGACTGTATATTTTCATAGCCTCAACTCCATTACCGGCTACCAAAACTTGATATTGAAAACTCTCTAAACTAGCCTTAGTAATTTCTCGGATGGGTTCTTCATCATCAACCACTAAAATTAGTTGACCCTCACCTGTAATTAATTCTAAATGCTCATCAGCCGTAGTTTCTGTTTCCTCTGAGGCGGGTATATAAACTCTAAAAGTAGTTCCCACACCCATTTGAGTTTCAACGTCAATAAAGCCATTATGACCCTTAACTATACCTAGGACTGTGGATAGTCCTAAGCCACTACCTTTGGCAAATTCTTTGGTAGTAAAAAACGGTTCAAATATCCGGTCTAATACTTCTTGGGTAATGCCAGTTCCGCTATCAGAGACGGTAATCATGACATAACAACCTTCCTTAGCATCAAGGTTTAAACGAGCTTCTTTTTGGTTTAAAATAACATTACTAGCTGATAGTGATAAATTGCCCCCATCGGTCATCGCATCTCGTGCATTCACACAGAGATTCATTAAGATTTGATGTAGTTGGGTGGGGTCGCCATAAACTGTCCAGAGTTCCTTAGAAACATTAGTGTTAACATTGATAGATTTCGGGAAGGTTTCCCTAGCAATATCTGCAACTTCACTAATTAAGTGTCTCACCTGAAAAATCTCTAGTTTCCCCTCAAAACCTTTGGCAAAGGAAAGAACTTGCTTAATTAAATTGGCTCCCCGTTTGGTGTTATTTTCAATTAACTTGAGCATTTTATTTTGTTTTTCCTGGTCAAGTCCTAATTGAAACATTTGCACAGAGGCGAGAATCGGTGTTAAAATATTGTTGAGGTCATGGGCTATGCCACTGGCTAGGGTGCCAATACTTTCCAGTCTTTGCGCTCTCAGTAGTTGGATTTCTAGTCTCTTGGTTTCAGTAATATCTAAAAGAACACCCACTATTTCTTCAATGTGACCAGAGGCATCACACACCAGTTTCATTTCGTCTCTTAACCAACGATAACTACCATTTTTGTGGCGGAAACGATATTCTGTGGTTAGGTGATTTAATTTGAGAATCTGTGAGCAACGATGATGGATTTTTAAGCGATCATCAGGGTAAATGCGATCGCTCCAAAAATTCGGGGTATTAATCCATTCACTAGGTTGATATCCTAGTTGAGTTATGAGATTATCACTGATAAATTTAGGGGGATAGTCTTCGGTGGGATAACAAGTATAAATAATCGCCGGACTCGAAGCCAATAAATGCTCAAGTTGAATCTGAATCGAACTTAATCTCGCTTCCGTTTCCTCAAGTTTCGTGATTTTTTGTTGCAGTTCTGTTTCTCGCATTACCCGTTCGGTAACATCTGCAATTATTGTAATAGTTCCGCAAATTTCTCCAGCTTCAATTAAGGGAGCAATACGGACGCTTTGTTGCATGGGGGATAAAGAATGACTACCAATAGCCGGAATATTAATGAGATAGGAATGGAGGCGCTGAGACAGGAAAGCTACTTGACCTTGGAGAGCTTGTTCATAAAAGCGATGGATGCCTCGTTCTTTCATGTCAGGATAAAGGCTGAACAAATGACATCCCATTAAATCTTGAGCAGACCTGCCACTATGGATTTCTAGCCAATGATTCCAACTGAGAACCTCTAATTTATTATTAGTAGTAAAGATGCCCTGTTCGGCAAAGTTGTTTAGCCATTTTAATAAGGCTTGACTATGGGAAGGATGGATATTATGATCTAACATAATTAGGTAAATCCCATATTTAATAATAATTGGTTGATTACCGAGTCAAAGATGGCGTTACTGCCTCATCTGCCCAACTGTCTATCAACTCTAATAATTTCTCTAAAGACACTACCCCTAATATCAGCACTAGATAGCCATTTACCGAGTCTTCACGCATTTTAAAGGAGGTATACATTACCATGGCATAGCTGACTTCTTCCTTGCCAATAATCAGAGAGTGGATCAGTCCATCTAGGGCTTCTAGGTAAAGGCGGGGTACTGAAAAAGAAATCTGAATTTCTAGTAAATTTCCGAAGACGCTTAAACAGGAGTTTAGTAGGATATTGCCAATTTCTGTTAGCACTTCTCCGGCGGGAACGTCAAGGCGATCGCTTGATGGGCTACCCTCTGGGGACACTAAACGGGACAACATTACCGCCCCTTCATAGTTTAATAATAATAGAGCATTTCCCGACACGGGCCCTGTAAAAATCTGCTGTACTGTCGCAATTTCACCATTAACAAAACTCGCCAGTTTCCCGGCTAATTCTTCAATAGGATGAATAGACACTTGAGGAACATCAAGCAAAATGCGATGACCCGTTAGTTGCGATAAAGAATTGGCAGTGCGAGCAAAACCAATATTTATTAACTCAGTTAGAGCATCTTTTTGCTTTTCGGTCAGGATCATCGCAGGACCTCCCTAAGACTGTGATATAGTAATGAGAGCTTGATTTACCTGGTCGAGAACACTTTCAGCCATAAAAGGCTTGTTAATGTAACCCACTGCTCCAGCGGCTTTAACTGCGGCGCGAGTCATTTCTTGAGCATCGGCACTGGCAATAATAACCCTAGCTGTGTTATCCATTGCCATGAGTTGATCTAAAACTTCTGTTCCCTGCATATCTGGCATAGCCAGATCAATTAAAACCAAGTCCGGTTTATCGATAAAGTAGCGTTCCAGCGCAGCCAGTCCCCCTGTAGCTTCAATTACTTCGTGTCTATCTGTTTCTAAGATACCACGCATAATCCTACGGGAGAGACCAGAATCATCAACGATTAAAATTTTAGCCATTGCCAAGTCTCCCAAGCCCTGCGGTTGATTACGGTGGAGTATAAACAGGAGCTATATTTGAACTCCTATACGATATATAGTAACCGGAAAAAATGGGTTTTATAAAATTTTTGTACAAATTTTAACAATCTAGTTAACTATCTAGGTGGTCTGCTAAAATCGAGAATATGAGGACATTAACAAGGTGCCGAAACACCTTGTATAAATCAATTATCGTCTGTTTTGACCATCAATTTTGATCAGTAGGCATATCTCGTGATGCCACCACATCGACACCTAAATCAAAAACATTAGATAAGATGGTATCGCCGATATGAATCGGCGCGGTAACATTAACTTGCCGCAATTGCTGACATAATTCTATCACTTTTTCTTTCGGTATGGCAGCGGTGGTTTTTACGGGTAATTTTGCCCAAATACCATTATTAACTCGGACTGTAGTTGTCACCATGCGACGGGGTTCGGTGTGTTCCTGTTTGGCATATTCTTCGCCTCGTTTACAGGTGAAGCCTCGCACTTCGACAATGTGGCCATTATCTGCCTCGACTTCTAGGCGACATCCCAAAGGACAACCAATACATAGATAATGAGAAATGGTGGTTTCTGTGGTGGTTTCTGTGGTTTGATTCATGGCTTTTTATTTATCCTAAAATTAGCTAAATTTACTCAAGGGGGAGGATATCAATTGTTAAAGCCTCTCCGTGGAAATTCTGCAAAAACCGGGGTTTGACTTTCAGGTTGACCATTTCGGCGGGGAATACATACCGGAGTTTTTTCTCGTATATATCCCCAAGTTTTAAAATGCTTTCTTTGAGAGGACGACGCACTCGCATATAAACGGTATGCTCCCGATCGCTCGAAATGGTTTGAGGTACACAATAGGCGACATTTTCACCAGGAATTAAACGGATATTATCCGTAGGGGGTCGATTTCCGGTTACATAGAATCCGGCATTTCGACCAGCTAATATGGCTTCTTGGCTGACAAAATCAACTAGATCGTGAATGTGGACAACATTACCACAAGCAAAAACTCCATTTATAGAAGTTTCCATGGTGCTGCTAACCACTGGACCGCTGGTAACCGGATCAATTCGCAGTTGTAATTGACGAGATAGTTCGTTTTCGGGAATTAATCCAATCGATAATAACAGGGTGTCGCAGGGAACATACCAGCTTTGGTCGGCGAGGGGTTGTAGGTGTTCATTAACTGGCGCGACGGTGACTCCTTCAATGCGATCGCGTCCATGAATTTCTACTACTGTGGTAGATAGATATAGGGGGATATTAAAGTCCTGTAAACATTGCACAATGTTCCGGTTTAATCCGTTGGCGTGGGGCATTATTTCAAATACTCCCGCCACTTCTACCCCTTCCAGGGTTAGCCGTCTCGCCATAATTAATCCGATATCCCCAGAACCCAGAATTACGGCTTTATTTCCTGGTAAAAATCCTAGTAAATTTACAAATCTTTGGGCTAACCCGGCGGTTAAGACTCCTGAACAGCGGGTTCCGGGGGTGCGAATAGCGCCACGAGTCCTTTCTCTCGCACCCATGGCTAAGACGGTGGCTTTGGCGGAAATGACCTGCACTCCCTGGCTTCCAGACATTAATTTAACTCGCCGATCGCCATCTATATCTAAAACATAGGCATCTGCTATAATGTCTATATCCTTGGCGATCGCTTGTTCTAAAAAACGTTGAGCATATTCAGGTCCGGTCAACTCTTCTTTAAAGTGTTGGAGTCCAAAACCGGGGTGAATACATTGTAATAAAATGCCTCCCGCTTCCTTTTCGCGATCGACAATTAAAACTCGTTCAGCGCCAGACTCTTTCGCGCCTAACGCCGCCGCCATCCCAGCCGGTCCGCCGCCAACAACTACTACATCATAGTTGTTATTTAGGTGCTTAATACTCTCAGTAATCATGATAATTTTGTCAATTGCTAACAACAAAAAAAGACTAAATTTTGGGCGGGTTATATAGTCAATTTTTGTCGGTAGTAAGTAACCGACATTAACCCGCCATTTTTAGGCACAATAGGCTATGGGTTGTAATCAGTGTTAATTAGTGGGTATTTATGAATGCTGTTCACGCACTACCCAGGTATCGCCGCCACGTTTGGTAATTGCCGTCATGGGAATGTTATATTCCTCGCATAAAAGTTGCATACAGCGTCCTGTACAAAATCCCCCCTGACAGCGACCCATTCCGGCGCGGGTGCGGAATTTAATGCCATCTAATGTTTTTGCGCCTCGGCTGATCGCATCGAGAATTTCACCCTCGGAAATTAACTCGCACCGACAGATAATTCGACCATAGCTAGGGTTTTGCTTCACCAGTGCAATTTGTTCTTCTGTAGAAAGAGAGGCGAAATGAATGGGTTTAGGGACTGAGGAAATAAAGCTATCTTTGGGGGCTAAGGATAAGCCTTCTTGTTGTAAAATATCCCTAACCATGGTGGCGATCGCTGGTGCTGCGGTTAGTCCTGGTGATTGAATTCCCGCCACGTTAATAAAGCCGGGTTTCGCCGTAGTCCCAATGATAAAATCTTCTCCGTCTACTACGGCGCGGAGTCCCGCAAATTCAGCGATACAGTCCCTAGGACTAATCCCTGGGACGGTTTGGGTAACTGCATCAAAAACTTTTTTTCCCCCTTCGTGGGAGGTAGTTAAATCGGTCTTATCGTCCACCATTTCGGCCGTGGGACCCACCATTAAAGTGCCGTCATAGGTGGGGATGACTAAGATGCCTTTAGAAACGGCAGTAGGACAGGGAAAAATTACTCGTTTTACCAGTCCAATTAATCGCTTATCTAGGAGATATTCTTCACCTTTGCGGGGTTTGATGGTAAAGGTACGCACTCCCGCAAATTCAGCGATCGCATCTGCATAGAGTCCAGCCGCATTAATCACAAAACGAGTATTAAATTCCCCTCTGGGGGTATGGATAACCCAGTTATGATCAGGGGTTTGATTAACTGCTGTAACTGGGCAATTTGTAAATAGATTTAAGCCGTTTATACAGGCATTTTCAATTAAGGCAAAACAAGCCTCGTAGGGATTAATTACCCCAGTTGTGGGCGCATATAAAGCAGCGATCGCCTCTGATGTTAGGTGAGGCTCTTCTTTTCGTAGGCGTTCTTGTTGCCAAATTTCTAAGCCGGGAACTCCTTTAGATTCCCCTTGTTTTTGCAATTTTTCTAGTGTCGGTATTTGGTCTTCTGTCAAGGCGACAGTAAGTTCTCCAATGCGTTTAAAACCAAACCCTAATTCTTCGCATAGGGTATCCCACATTTGGTTTCCTTCCCATTCTAGCTTACCTTTCAGGGTATCAGGGGAACTGTGATGTCCACCGTGAATAATACCGCTGTTGGCTTTGCTGGTTCCGAAACCGACCTCTGCTTCCGATTCAATTAGGGCGACTCGAATCGCATACCGCATCAATTCTCGCGCAATGGTGCATCCGGTTACACCACCACCGATAATGATTGCATCATACAACATGATCCTATCCTGTAAGTGTTTGCTTGTGGGTCATACAGTGTTTAATCAATTGAAATTTTTAGTCAATCAAACTGCTAAATCTGGTTAAGCTGTGGATATCAGTTTCTGGCTGCTACAGCCGCGATCGCATGGATCTTAAAACTGAATCCTCTATCTTCAGTGTAGGATCATATTGATGATTTGTCATCGGTATTTAGGTTAAGTATTTTTAAGCGCCATTATTCAACCCGAGTTAGTTTATATTGTCATTTATGGTATAATTAATCCTGCAAAATTCATCAATAAACAAATTTAATGTGCATTAATATTAAAAACATTAACTCTTTACCGGCACTTAATTCAGCCATGGATCAAGGTCTTTATCCTACTGTATATGAGTGTTTTTCCGCCCCACCTTTTAACGAAAAAGTAACCCAAAAAAAAGTAAAATTTTACTTCCAAAAATATATCGAATCCGGTATTTTATACTTAGCTTATTCTGACGCAACCCCCATGGGATTTATTGCCACCCTTCCCTTAACCGAAACCGCCAACATAGGAGAGTTAGAATTTTTTGAGACTTGGGGATATATAAACAACCAAAAAGTTAATCTAAATTCGGATTTATTTACTCAGCAAACCGGACTCAGCATTGATAAATTATACTATATCGCTGATTTAGGTGTAGCCATTAATTACCGTCAGCAAGGCATCGCCAAACGACTGTTTAAAACCTTATTTGGTCATTTATCAGATAACATTGGTTATATATTGAGAACTACGGCTAACCCTGAATATGCTTATTTACCTGATTTTTATCAAAAGTTGGGGTTTGAAATGATGCCAATTACTCAAAGTGTTGAGTATTATAATTGTCAAAATCAATTAATCCAAGATAGCCGTTTAATTTTAGTCAAATTACCTAACGATTAATTAAATTTTTGATTTCCTTAAAAAGTGGCGGTTCTTTAGATATCTTAACCGGGTGGGTTAGCAGTCCTTCACTGGGGCTAAATAAAAATGCCATCAGGAATAAACCAGAAGCCACTAAGACAATGGCTGGACCGGAAGGCAAGTTATAGAAATAACTCAGATACATTCCACTGATACTAGAACCCACGCCAATTAACACGCCTAAAATCATCACATGATGCAAACGATTAACTAATAAATAAGCTGTGGCTGATGGTGTAATTAATAAGGATAAAACTAAGATGACTCCTACAGCTTTAAGACTGGCAACAATAGTTAAGGAAATTAACATCATTAACCCTAAATTTAACAGGTTTACAGGTAAGCCAGCCGCCTCTGCGCCCTGGGGGTCAAAGGTATAAAACAATAATTCTTTATAAATTAGGAACACGACGAATAAGACAATGGCAGCAATAATGATTGTATCCCGGACATCGGAGGCTGTAACTCCCAAGATATTGCCAAAGAGAAAATGATTCAAGTCGATTTTATTATCTTTTTGAATGATGGTAATTAGGGTAATTCCCAAAGCAAAAAAGCCGGAAAAAACAATCCCCATGGCTGCGTCTTCTTTGATTTTGCAGTGGGTGCGAATTATTTCGATTAATACTGTACTTAATACCGCAGCGACAAACGCACCTACAAAAATATTAAACCCTAAAATAAAGGCGATCGCTAATCCAGGCAAAACTGAATGGCTGATGGCATCCCCTAATAAAGCCAGCCGCTGCACCATTAAATAACTACCCACTACGGCACAAATTAACCCCACCAATATAGCAATAGTGAGCGATCGCTGCATAAAACCATATTGCAAAGGTTCTATTAATATTTCCCAAACTATCATATTTATACTGTCTCTTATATCTTCGGAAACCGGTTTTTTTGAACTGGATTAAGATATCAAAAAAATCGGTTAATCCCCTTTAATAGATAATTAAAAAACGCCATCAAGCTGCATGGTCTGAGAAAAACATGACCCTACCACCATAGGCATGATCAAGATTTTCCTGAGTTAAGACAGCTTCCCTAGTTCCGGCGGCGATTAGTTCTTTGTTTAGCAGAATCAAATCATCAAAATTGGTAATTGATTTACCCAAGTCGTGATTAATTACTAACACAATTTTACCGGAAGCGGCTAACTCCCTAAAAATACTAAAAATCACATTTTCAGTTTTTTGATCAATACCCGCAAAGGGTTCATCAAAGCAGAAAACTTCCGCCTGTTGCGCTAAAGATCTAGCTAAGAAAACCCGCTGCTGTTGACCTCCCGAAAGTTGACCAATAGGACGCGCGCTATAGGTTTCCATTCCTACCCGTTGTAAGGCTTGGGTAGCCAAGCGGCGACTGACCCCCGAAAAGCCTCGAAACCAACCAGTTTGGCGTACTCTTCCCATCATTACTACATCCCAAACTGTGGCAGGATAAGTCCAGTCTATCTGCGATCGCTGAGGGACGTAGGCGACGCGGTGGCGTTGTTGACTCAGGGGACGCTCACCGAAAATTGCAGGGCTTCCTGTGGCAGGAATCAGCCCCAAAATAGCTTTTAACAAGGTACTCTTACCCGCACCATTGGGTCCAATAATTCCGGTTAGCCGTCCTGGGTTCACTTGTAGGTTAATGTCCCGCAGTGCTTCAACCCCTCGGTACTGTACCCCAAGGTTACTGATGATAATACTCATATCCGCTGAAACCTTCTTATTCAAGGAGTTGTGGGCAATTTTGAGAGTATCCATAACTATGATTTTCGATCGCTTCATGTCAAGAATAGCACAAAAATGAAATAATTATGAAATAATTTATGAAAACAAAATGAAAAGGAGTAAGTACAAATGGCTAGACCAATGGCTAAGGGGTTAGGTGTAGTTGGGTTGTTGTGTGGGCTGTTGCTGGGGGGTTGTCAGTCGCCGTCGGTGGTTTCTACTGGGGATGAAATGCCGAAAGTGGTATCTACTACGACTATTATTGCCGATTTAACTGAAGCGATCGCCTCTGAGCAAATTCAACATACAAGCCTTTTACAGCCGGGGGTAGATCCTCATATTTATGAACCTGTCCCCCAAGATAGTATAGCCTTAGAAAACGCTGACCTAATTCTGTATAATGGCTATAATTTGGAACCCGGTTTAATTAGGTTAATTGAAGCGGTGGGACAAAGAGCCAGAAGAGTGGCAGTTGCTGAGTTTATCACTCCCTTAAATACTGAAGAAAATGGAGAGATCGAACCGGATCCCCATGTGTGGGGAAATGTGCAAAATGCGATCGTCATGGCTGAGGTAATTCGGGATGAATTAATAGCACTATCCCCAGATGATCGGCAGATATTTACAGATAATGCAGAACAGCTTATTGAGGAGTTGGAAAAACTGCATATTTGGATTGGTGAACAAATTGCCACAATTCCTAGCGATCGCCGTTATCTGGTCACCACCCATGATGCTTTTCAATATTACGCCGCCGCCTATGGTTTAACTGTACCCGGAACCTTAATAGGTATCAGCACCGAAGAACAACCTAGCGCCCAAACTGTGCGGAATTTAGCAGAGGAAATCCGCCGCCACCGAGTCCCTGCTATTTTTGCGGAAACCACACTTAATCCCCAATTAATTAGGGCGGTCGCAGAAGAAGCCGGGGTGGAATTAGCCCCCCAAGAATTATATTCCGATTCTATTGGCGCACCTGGTTCCCAAGGGGATAGTTATGTTAGAATGATGGAAGCCAATACTAGGGCGATCGTAGAAGCCCTCGGCGACAACTAATTCACTAGGGCAGGTAGGGGCAGGTTTCTAACCCGTCTCCGCCTGCTGTTGGTCGCTATTCTCCTAAACCGCTGGTTCCGTGGCTGGGCCAATAATCTCCTGGAATTGAATCACGTCTTGGCGTGGGTCAGAATGGGTCACTTTTACCTCAAAGCGATCGCCAAGTGCTATGTCGCGGTTAAACCGCATTGGTAACTCTAACCCTAATTCCTCCAGCATCACCAAACCTAAATTACTATCCTCCCGCAACCACCGCAGCAAAATAGCTTCCCACACCTCATCAGCTTGACGACGCAAATATTCCAAACTCCAATAGCGGTTCGTCTCCCGTTCCACCTTCGAGGCTTCCTTCACCGCCGGACCAAGGCTCATCACCATTTCCTGCATTTGTTCCACCGAAAAAGCTGGCTCTTCTCCCCGTAAATGAGCCTTAATCTGGAAGTGAGCCAATAGATCGCTATAACGCCTAATGGGGGAAGTCACCTGCG
Organism: Limnospira sp. PMC 289.06; assembly: GCF_032350395.1. Lineage (NCBI taxonomy): Bacteria > Bacillati > Cyanobacteriota > Cyanophyceae > Oscillatoriales > Sirenicapillariaceae > Limnospira > Limnospira sp. PMC 289.06. The sequence goes on along the minus strand of NZ_JARPLC010000054.1, from coordinate 2,735 downwards.
TATAAGTTTCCAAGGCTAAACTTGCATGGCGAGCCGGAGTCAAGCTAACCTCACTACGAGGCATATAACGACGCAATGCACAGGCTCTTACCGCTCCGGCTGGTAGTTGCAGCAGTTCCTCTTCCGGGGGTAGTTCTGGTTGAGGCTGGCTGCGATAGGGTAATGCTAAATTATGCTCCTGACCGTAGCGAGCAGCTACCTCCCCAGTTAAAATCATCATTTCTGCCACCATTTGGCGAGACAGAGAATCATCAAGGAGTTTAACAATTACCTCATCCCCGTCCACCTTAATCATAGATTCAGGCATATAAATACTAATAGCCCCTTGGGAGGAACGCCATTGTTGCCGAAGTTTCGCGAACTTTCCTAAAATCTCGATTTCTGGTTCAGCCTTAATACCCAAGTGCAGCATCTCATCGACATCATCATAGGTGAGGCGGTAGGTAGGTTTGATGATGCTGGTATGAATGCTATAATCCTTCACGCTGCCATCTTCATTCAGCACTACCCCGAAGCTCAAGGCACAGCAAATTTTACCCTGCACCAAACTCATCGGCCCCGTGGCTAGTTCTGAGGGGAACATGGGAATCATCCCCGTGGGTAGGTAAACGCTGGTAGTCCTGCGCCGCGCTTCTAGGTCTAGTTCATCTCCCGGTTGAATTAGACGGGTAGGATCAGCAATGTGAATCCAAATCTTTTGGGTTCCGTCTTCGAGAAATTCTAGGCTAACTCCATCATCAATTTCGCGGGTGCTTTCGTCGTCAATGGTATAGACCTTCAGATGAGTTAGATCGAACCGACGATCTTGATCTGGGTCAGGTTGGGGAGATTGGAGATAATATTGAGCCACGTCTAGGACCTTTGCGGGAAACTGGGTTGGGATCTGACTGCGCCACAGGGAAAGGTTCTCATGCAGACTCCATATCCCCAAGTCTACCAACAATTGAAAAGAGGCACTGGGAGTTTGAGGGCGATTAAGACTGCTTAGGGTTTCTAAGGCGGGTCCCGTATGGGATGCTTCCTCCCCGTACAGAGCAAAACGTTCCAAAGCATCGAGGCGGGCGCGATCGCTCCCCTGCCATTCTACCACCTCTCCCCCTAGACATTGTTCAACTCGCTGCCAAAATAGTTGGGTTTCCTGTTCCCGTTGCTGTTCAACTTCCTGTTGATGTTTGATTTCTGCTACTTGGTTAGGAGGGCGAGGTTCATAGCGATCGCCCTTCTGTTTAAAGTAGAGTTTATCATTGCATAGCAACAAGTGGCTGGCATAACATTGAGCCGGAGTTTCCTCCGAAAATAGCAACAATGCCATTCCTGTGGGATCGACTGTTTCCCCCTCTTCAATCAAAATCTCCCAGGCTATCTCTAAACTAGCTGGATCTAGATAGGGTTGTATTTCTTCATAAAAAGAGGGAATATCAGCAGGACGATAAGTCGTTCCCCCTACCTCATAGGTAATTTGTCTGGGATGAACGGTATGGGAATTTCCCTGGTCATCAACTAAGATCCAGTGCTTTTTTCCTTCAGGGCGAGCTACCACAGCGAGACGGCGCTCCCCATGTATACGGAATTCAACTAAAGTTCCCTTTTCCACCAATTCAATCAGCCTTCTTTATTGACAAAGGGCAGCATGGCTAAAATTCTAGCCCGTTTGATCGCTTTTGTCAGGTCTCGTTGTTGTTTACAGGTTAAACCGGTAATGCGCCGGGGTAGAATTTTGCCCCGTTCGGTCATAAACTTTTTCAACAACTCGATGTTTTTATAATCAATGGGGGTTTTCGGATCAATCGGCGAAACTTGGCGACGGAAATAGCTCATGGGCTTTGACTCCTGTTGGTTTAATGGATGATTCTAGGTTCATGGGGATGACTACTCTCCCACCAGTCATCTGAAAGCACTATTTGATTTCTTTGTGAACCGTATGTTTGTTACAGTGGGTGCAGAATTTTTTGAGTTCCATCCTCCCAGTTGTATTCCGACGGTTTTTGGTCGTTGTATACCGTGACACACCCTTAGAACGCTTATCGGTATTGGTGCGACACTCAGTGCATTCCAGCGTGATTACAATGCGAACACCTTTAGCCATAATCCTAAAAGATTTCTTAATAAAGCACAATCATCTATTATTTCAGGTATTGCTGCATTTTGTCAATCCAATTTTTGACTCTAATATCCAAAGAATAGCCTCGTTGCACACCAATAACGATAGTTTCGCCAAAGCGATCGTGAAAAGTTTGCGGATATTGACTCAGATCAAACAGCACCACTCCACCATCAGCGATCAGGGGAACTAGTAACAGCACAACACCCGCATGGCCTAAAGCCAGATTCCCTAATCCATTTAGAGCCAAGAACACAAAAAACCCTAGGACACCCTCACGCTTAGATAATTCTAACAGTTGCGGTGTTCGGTGGAATCGTGTATCAATTACCCTCATATTCAAAGCCCACCGCCCTAGGCTCTGTCCATAGTTTCGATAAACTACAAACACCCGTGAGGCTATCCAAAGCAGCATAAATATCAAAAATCCGACTAAGCCACTAGCCCCTAATAAACCAGTAATCAACAACACTAGAAATCCGTCAATCCCTAATGCGATCGCCCGACACCAAGTAGGAACCCTTGGAAAAGCCGGGGCTACTAACTCAGATAATTCAGACCTTTCAGAACTCATGGTGAATACCAGATTATCAAAAAACAAAGCCTCAATCGAAAGAAAGAGGCAGAGTAATAA
>NZ_JARPLC010000053.1:22399-30197 GCF_032350395.1 Limnospira sp. PMC 289.06 | reverse complement strand
GAGCTCGCTATCGCTGTCAGGATAAGGGTTTATAGTTAACACACTCTGACGGAACCCAAGCGTCTATATAGCCTACAACCCCTATTCTACCGTTACTTAGGTGTTACTCAAAGCCATAACAGGATCCATCAATCTGTAGCCATAAAATAACCCCTAGGGGTTTAGTCTAGGGGTGTTAATTTATGAAAGGTTGACGATTAGATTAATCTATCTGATAGATAACTCTGAGAAATGCCTTAGCTTCTGGAGTGTCAACATCAAACCCTAACGCTGTTAACCGTTCTATGGCTACGTTCAATGGTATAGGTAACTTAGAAACCCCTTTGAGGACTTCTAAGGTAGCGTCAATCCCTTCTGTTTTATATTTACTCTCGTTGACGATTGCGCTATGACCCATAAGTCTAGCTCGTAACTCGATAGGTAGTCCATACTTTTCACCTAACAGGTTGTACAGTCTACGAAAAGCATATTTCTGGGTTACCGGGCATTTCATAGAGGAAATTTTTTGACTAAACATTACGTCAAAGCCTCTAACTATGCTTTTGGGTTTACTGCCTTTTCTAGGGGTATATTGAGGCAATAAAGGTTTTTTCAATTCCAGAAACTCAAACATTTCAGGGCTGGGAATTGGAGCTACAATCCTTCCCCCTGTTTTGATACTCACTTTCCGACCTTCTGAGTCAGTAAAGTAAGTGTAATCTCCTAATACCAAGTAATTGTCTTGATTATCAGGGTCTGATAGTGCTTTGATGATTACGCCATCTTCAGTTACAAATGGCTTAGTTAGATTAACGGCGGCGGCTATCTCGGTAGGTCTTAACCCGTACATTACTGCCATACCCGTCACCCATAACCAACTATGCCGGGATGATTGATGTTGAGGGTTTTTAACAGTATAGGCTTCTTGTTTGGCGCTATACCACCAATCCTTAAAGGCATCGATGCCTATCCGTTGTTTCTTTTTGAATTGCGTTTGTTTGGGGTCAATAGGTTCAAGCTTTTTAAGTAAATGGTCTTTGTTAGGTGATTTCTCAGCTATGGCTTTTAAGATGTAGTAACGTTCCTTGAAGGTTTTGGAGCCTACTAATTGTTCTCCATTCTGCAAGGGAATATATAGCATAGCCTTGAAACTCTCCCAGCTAGGATATTCATCCCAGTTAGGGAACAGCCTGAAATATGCCCCTTTAGTAGTGTCGTAAGACGCTAAGTCACTAGCGATATCGCGAGAACGTTTCCTTCCTGTGTTGCGGTTGTAACCCGCAAAATACTCATCCTCTAGTTGTTGGAATATTTCCCGATAGGCTATCAGATTATCCTCAATCTGGTTCTTTCCTAAGATAGTCGCATCGTACCAATCCCAAAATTCACTAGCGCTAGTGATAGTCCCTAGGGCTTCAGATACCAATTTAGCTTTCTTGACCCCGTCTATCACCCCTTCTGGAGTACACTCAAGGTTAGCCGTTTTGGGTAGTCGTTTTCCGGTTGGTGGTTGCTTAAACTGCAATAGCAGATTGTACCTAGTCCCGGTCTTTTGAAGTTTGAGAGTTACCCCTTTGGGACATTCCCCCTTAAAATCCTGATAAGCTTTCATGAACCTAGTGTAATTGTCGTCATAGTTGCCCTTTCCCCCTACTGTAGGGGTATCAGTAGCGTTACTCATTTTTTACTCACTTGTTATCCTGTTATGGCTTTGAGTAACACCTAAGTAACGGTAGAATAGGGGTTGTAGGCTATATAGACGCTTGGGTTCCGGCGGATAGATTCTGACCTGGCTCCGTTGCGAACCAACTCGATCGCCCCATTAGGATTATAATACGATTAGACGTGATAGGTAGATGTCCATTTTCCTGGCATCGAGCCCCTCAAGGGACGCGGCAAATCTATGTATCCAGACACTCAAAAAAGGGGGGAGTTCGCGGGACTTATACCCGTCCGAACAAAACACAAGTTAAAATAACAAACACTGCCCGCCGCTAGGCGGAAAGGGGGCGGATTCGGGGGGTCTAGGGCCTAAATAACTACTGGTGCGGAAATCTGACTCATCCCAATTGAGCAATATCGCGCTGGGTATTTAGGTTAAATTTAAATCATGCCGGATAGGTTTGTATGGATAGGTTTGAGTCAATCACCCGACAGATTGAACGACTTCGGGGTCATACTCGCCATTTATCATCGCGAGGAGGGACGGCTGAAGTGGTAAATCAAGGGACAAATAAGCAAAAATCCAGGGCGATCGCATTGAAGAACTCAGAAACTCAGGCGGGAAACGGTAACAGTTCCCCCACCGGAAAAAGGCGATCGTCTCAAATCAGTTATCCCGTCCTGTGGGTAATAGCAATTAGCACCCTCACAGGTGTCATGGGGGTTCGCTTTTATAACCAACCCAGATTATCAGTCGGCAGATATGCTCCTGAAGCCTTTATCGCTCCCGCTGATGCCAGCATTGAAGATCTAAAAACCACCGAAGAAAAGCGCCGAGCCGCTCAAATTGGCGAGATATCGGTTCTGGTTATCGATCCGACTATTGACCGGGAAATTCGGCAAAACCTCGAATCAGTATTTGATCAAATTAACACCATTCGAGAACTAGCTGGACCTCTTCCCTATGTCAATACTGGCATTGTCTCCACAGATGTCCAGAGCCATATTCGCCAGCTACCACAACGACAATGGCAAGAGTTGATTACCAAAGTTAATCAGACCCCTAGTTTAGAAACCACCGACGAACCGGAAACCGTCACGGTCGATAAATCTAATATCCAAAAGTTTAAGAGTAAATTGGAGCAGGAAAGACAGCAACGTAAGGCTTATTTACAACTGTCTCAATACCGCAACCGAGTTGACGAGGAAGTTTTTTCAGATTTAATCGCGGAAATCTCAAATGCTCGTCGCAGCTATGCCCAAGCGGTTGATTTACTCTCCGAACAACAGACCTCAGAAGCTAGAGACTTATATGATACCACTGTATTAAACTGGTCTGATCCACTGTGGCAAGAGACCCAATTTAGCATTTTACAGATAGCTAGACAAATGCTATCCCAAGGTATCGCTCTAGGTTTACCTAATGACATTATCAGACAAGCTGCCAGTCTCCATATTAACGGTGTAATTCCCCCAGAATCCCAAGGCTTTGCTCATACGGTTTTAAGTAGATATCTGCGGCCTAATTTGATTAAAGATCCCGTGGCTACCCGACGACGAGCCGAATTAGCTGCCCAAAAAGTTGAAACCGTGGTGGTGAATGTCAATAAAGGTGATGTGATTATCCAACCAGGTGAGACGATCACTCAGCGGGAATTTGTCATCCTTGACTATTTTGGGAAGAGTGAACGGGGGATTAATTGGAGAGGCTTAATGGGGTTTGTCTGCTTAGTGACAGTCTCCATTTTGATTGTGCTTGTGGTGCAAAAAAAATTCCGTCCGGGTTTGCGCCGACGAGATTACATTCTGTTATTGATTTTGAGTCTCAGCACTCCCGTTTTATTGCTGTTAAAAATACCAGCTACTAATTTGCCAGCGGTGGGGTTATTAATTGGGAGTTTTTATGGCTCTGCAGTCGGTGTTACTGTGGTAACTATGCTCTCAATAATGCTGCCTATTGGTATGGAAATTGAGACCATTTCCCTGGTGGCTAGTGCCGCTGGTGGTCTGGTGGGTAGTTTAATGGCTGGGAAGTTGCGATCGCGTGAAGAATTAGCCCTCCTCGGTGGGGTGGTAGGTGTCACTAAAGGGCTAGTGTATTTAATCGCTACCCTGATGATAAGTTCTACTGCTACTGTGATTTTTCATGTGCTGCTGGGGGCGGTCACTCTCAAGGTTTTTGAAGGTTTGGCTTGGAGTATTGTAGCTTTAGGATTAAGCCCCTATTTAGAGCACGTTTTTGACCTAATTACACCCATACGATTAGCAGAATTAGCTAATCCTAATCGCCCCCTACTGAAAAGATTAGCCACAGAAGCCCCTGGCACTTTTCAGCATACCATGTTTGTGGCTACTTTAGCAGAATCCGCCGCCAGCGCCCTAGGCTGTAATGTGGAACTGGTACGCACGGGAACCCTGTACCATGATATTGGTAAAATGCACGACCCCCTAGGATTTATTGAAAATCAGATGGGTGGTCCGAATAAACATGATGAAATTGACGACCCCACAGAAAGCGCTCGCATTATTAAAAAGCACGTCAGCGAGGGGTTAGTTATGGCTCGTAAATGTCGCTTACCTAAAGCTATTCAGGCTTTTATTCCCGAACATCAGGGAGAAATGTTGATTGCTTATTTTTATTATGCAGCCCAACAGCGAGCTCAAAAAGATGATAGCATTGTGGTTAAGGAAGAGGATTTTCGCTATGATGGACCTATCCCCCAATCTAGGGAAACTGGTATTGTGATGTTAGCAGATTCCTGTGAGGCGGCATTGCGATCGCTTAAAGATGCTACCCACGAAGAAGCCCTACAAATGGTTAATAAAATTCTGCGCGCTCGGTGGCAAGATAATCAATTAGTAGATTCGGGATTAACACGGGAAGATATGGCGAAAATCGCCGAAATTTTCGTCCGGGTCTGGGAACAAGTTAACCATAAACGTATCACTTACCCTAAAGGTGTTTTCTCATCAAGATAATGGATATTTGACAAATGTTTTCCCAAGTGTATTATTTACTATGTTCTCAACAGGATGGTCAATATGTAGCCGCTCATCCTAACCCCGATTTACCAGAAAGCTATGTGCTGCTATTTGCCGAACATTTTGAAGCCCTTAGCTACCTGAACCAACATGGCGCAGAAGTTAGCGATCGCTTTACCGTTGAATCTATATCAGGTTCTCAAATTAAAAGCATTGTTCAACGTTGGGGATTTTCTGGGTTGGGGATGGTAAAAGACCCCCTGATTCCCACCATTGAATTTTTATCCATTCAACCGGGATAATTATAACCGCTCCCTGGGGTATCTCCTCTGACTGCATTTCACAGATGCCATGGAGCCCTCAATGTGCCAAAATAATCCCAGAGAGTTCTATGATCATCAACAGCGCGGAGTTAAACTGTGGAGTCCCGATATAATCCTGCATCCATCGAACAGAAGTGGCAAAACACATGGGCTGAACAGGGGTTGTACCAAACCCATCAAGACCCCAATAAACCCAAATTTTATGCCCTATCCATGTTTCCCTATCCATCGGGAAGCCTACACATGGGTCATGTCCGTAACTATACCATTACTGACGTGATTGCCCGACTCAAGCGGATGCAAGGATATCGCGTCCTACACCCCATGGGATGGGATGCTTTTGGACTACCAGCGGAAAATGCAGCTATTGATCGCGGTATCCCTCCCCAGACCTGGACCTATCAAAACATAGCCCAAATGCGCGAACAACTCCAACGGCTGGGATTTTCCATTGATTGGGATGCCGAAGTAACCACCTGTTCCCCGGAATATTATCGCTGGACTCAGTGGATTTTTCTGCAATTTTTCCAAGCCGGACTCGCCTACCAAAAAGAATCGGCCGTTAACTGGGACCCCATCGACCAAACCGTATTAGCTAACGAACAAGTTGATAATGAGGGGCGTTCCTGGCGCTCTGGTGCTATAGTAGAACGGAAATTATTGCGCCAGTGGTTTCTCAAAATTACCGACTACGCCGAAGAACTCCTCAATGACCTGGAAAAACTCCCCGGTTGGCCAGAACGAGTGAAACTGATGCAGGCTAACTGGATTGGTAAATCAGTGGGGGCGCGTTTAGATTTCCCCATTGTGGGAGTTGATGATCAAATCTCTGTGTTTACCACCCGTCCTGATACGGTCTATGGGGTGACTTACGTTGTTCTCGCCCCAGAACACCCCTTAGTCGCCCAAGTTACCACCCCCGACCGTAAGGCTGAGGTAGAAGGGTTTATTAAACAAGTGACCGCTGAAAGCGAAATGGAACGCACCGCTGAGGATAAACCCAAGCGCGGCATTCCCACGGGTGGAAAAGCTATCAATCCTTTTACTAAAAAAGAGGTTCCTATTTGGATTGCAGATTATGTCCTGTATGAATACGGAACTGGGGCGGTGATGGGGGTTCCCGCCCATGATGTCAGGGATTTTGCCTTTGCTACTCAATACAATTTGCCCATTCGTCAGGTGATTGTTCCTGATGATGCTGATAACGATAATGACCCGGATGATGAGGTGAAGCAAGCCTACACGGAACCGGGAATTATGGTAAACTCAGGGCCTTTTAGCGGCGAACACTCTAGCCACGGTAAACAGGCGGTGATTGAGTATGCGGAAGATGAAGGCTATGGGGAAGGAAGGGTTCAATATCGCCTCCGGGATTGGTTGATTTCTCGTCAACGCTATTGGGGTTGTCCAATTCCGATTATTCATTGTCCTGACTGTGGGGCGGTTCCGGTTCCTGATGCGGATTTACCTGTGAAATTGCCGGAAAATGTGGAATTTAGCGGCCGTGGTCCGTCTCCGTTGGCAAGTTTGGAAGATTGGGTTAATGTTCCCTGTCCGAGTTGTGGCACGCCAGCGAAGCGGGAAACTGACACTATGGATACGTTTATTGATTCTTCCTGGTATTTCCTGCGCTATCCTGATGCTCAAAATGCTGACCAGGTTTTTGATTTAAGCAAAACTAACGATTGGATGCCTGTTGATCAGTATGTGGGGGGAATTGAACACGCGATTCTACATTTGTTGTATTCCCGCTTTTTTACGAAGGTATTACGCGATCGCAATTTATTAAAGTTTGATGAACCTTTCCAGCGCTTACTAACCCAGGGTATGGTGCAGGGGATTACTTATAAAAACCCGAAAACTGGTAAATATATCCCCCCTGATAAGGTGAACACCAATGAACCTAAAGACCCGGAAACAGGCGATCGCTTGCAGGTTTTCTTTGAGAAAATGTCGAAATCCAAATATAATGGAGTTGATCCATTATTAGTAATGGAAAAATATGGCGCAGACACCGCGCGTATGTTTATCCTCTTTAAAGCACCCCCAGAAAAGGATTTAGAATGGGATGATGCCGATGTAGAAGGACAATTTAGGTTCCTGAATCGGGTATGGCGGTTAGTTACCGAATTTGCGGCTAATCACTCTGTTAGTAGCACTAAATCAACTCCTGAGAATCTGAATAAAGCTGAAAAAGATCTGCGCCGCGCTATCAATAATGCTATTAAAGAAGTTACGGAGGATTTAGAGGGGGATTACCAATTTAATACGGCGGTATCGGAAATGATGAAATTGAGTAACGCCCTATCTGATGCTACCCCCATTCAAGACTCGCCTATTTATCAGGAAGGAATCGATACTCTGTTAAAACTTCTGGCTCCTTTTAGTCCCCATATTACTGAGGATTTGTGGCATCAAATTGGTCATGGTGATTCGGTACATTTACAATCTTGGCCGACTTTTGACCCCAGTGCTTTGGTGGTGGATGAAATCACTTTAGTAATTCAAATTAATGGCAAAACTCGCGGCACTATTCAGGTGGCTAGTGGGGCGGATAAATCCACTTTGGAACAACTAGCCAAAGACTCAGAAATTGCTCAACGACACCTGGAGGGTAAGCAGCTACGCAAGGTAATTGTTGTACCTGGTAAGTTGGTTAATTTTGTGGTGGGTTAATTTACCATTTGATGATGTTTGGTAGGGTGTGTCAGAACCAGGCTATATGAATCCTCACCGAACAATTATCGGCGCTACGCACCTCAATCAATTATCTCTAATGATGATTTTAGTAGGGTGCGTCAGAACCAGGCTATATGAATCCTCACCGAACAATTATCGGCGCTACGCACCTC
>NZ_JARPLC010000053.1:22259-22390 GCF_032350395.1 Limnospira sp. PMC 289.06 | reverse complement strand
AATCAATTATCAGGTGTTCAGGATAATTCTCGGTCTGTGGTGCGTCGGTCTGTGGTGCGTCAGAAATCAATTATCAGGTATTAAGAATAATTCTCGGTCTGTGGTGCGTCAGAAATCAATTATCCGGTATT
>NZ_JARPLC010000053.1:7291-22250 GCF_032350395.1 Limnospira sp. PMC 289.06 | reverse complement strand
ATTATCCGGTATTAAGAATAATTCTCGGTCTGTGGTGCGTCAGAAATCAATTATCAGGTATTAAGGATAATTCTCGATGTCTGACGCACCCTACGGTATGATTGGCTGGGGGTTAAAAGCGGATTTTGTTTTTCATAAAATGCCCGAAAAGTCCGAAACAAAGGGCAATTTCTGCGACAATAATTTGATTGCCAAAATGGTGATGGCGTTGGGGGGAATGATAATGAATTTGGCTGATGGCATTTAAGTCAATAATACGATCGCTTATGGGAATCATCAACTTATCCCAGTGGCTACCTTCGCCAATTTCTACAGCCCAACTACCCATGACTGAGTAATCAGGTTCAAACAAAAATAAACCGTTTTCGTCTGTGAGTCCTTTGGTCTCGGGTAAATTGGAGTCGGCGGGAGGATGCACGACTACATCGGCATTATAAAAGGCTTCTCCGGTACTGAATACGGCCTCGATTTCTAGGGCTTCCCCTTGTAGATGATAGTTGGTGAGTACGCTATGGGCTAAGGCATCTCCGGGAAAACCTAGGAGACTAATAAAAATGGCGATCGCTACCAAAAACTGTTTAAATTTCATCGGATTTTCAGACTACTAAAATTGACTAATTGGCACTACTGATATCGGTCGTTTTATGCGAAGGAGTTGGCTGAGATAAATGTTAAACCAATGCCAATCAAAACGACAAGGAAGGCACTTACAATAGATAACTTCTGCAAAATTATCTGATTTTCTGGGAACTTTTCTAGCCACTGACCAGCATAAACGGCTACTAAGCCTAAACCGACCAGGACTAATGCTAACCCTAGACTAAAGCCGCCCACTAGAAATAATCCATAGACGATCTGGTGTAGGGCTACTGCACTTAATAACAGAACAAGTGCTGTAGGGCAAGGAACTAACCCGCCAGCAATCCCTAATTTAATCAGGGATGATACACTACTTGAGGTGTGACTGTGGCTGTGACTGTGGCTGTGGCTGTGACTGTGGCTGTGACTGTGGCTGTGACTGTGGCTGTGGCTGTGGGAATTTAATCTTTTTCTGAGTAGGTCTAAGCCAATGAGACAAATGGCGAATCCACTAAAACCACTCAGTAGGGGATACAATTGTTCTGGTAAGATATATTGGGAAGCAAATAGGGCGATCGCACCTAAGACAAAAACACTGAGGGTGTGGGTGGCTGTGGTGGTGACTCCTAGTAAAATTGCTTGTTGGGGGGTTCCCTTGCTGCCGATTAAATAGGCACTTACTAGGGTTTTACCATGTCCTGGGGATAAGGCATGAATTGCACCCAGACCAAAGGCAATGGCTACGCCTAACCCAATTGTAGTTAAATTCGGATCGGATGTAAGCAGATTCACCAGATCGGCGCTATGGTTGAGATGGGCGAAAATTAGATTGGCTGTCATGTTAACAGTGATATGCTATAGGTCTGATTTGACGGTTAGTGTTGAGATTACACCAGTAAAAAATTATAAACTGTCGTTGATGGATTTGGGGTCAAGTTTGAGGGTGAGTTTTTGGTGATTGCTTATAACCATGATTAATTTTCCCTAATAGTGAGGATTTACAGGTGATTAAATAACGGGGATTTACGGGACTATTTTAAGGTTCTGATAGTCACCACCTGGGGAGGTGTAGCATCTGGGGGATAGCGGAAATCTAGCCGAACTAAACGGGTTTCTTGTGGCTTCAGCTTGAGAGTTAGTAGGGGTTCAACAATTTGTCCGCGACGATGCCATAAATGCAGATATTTAGTATTTTCCACAGAGCGATCGTCGTGATATTGTAGGCGGACGGTGCCGCGAAAATAGGGGAAATCCCAGGGAGGTTGTCGGAACATCAACCCGCCTTGGGATAGGTTTTCTTCCTTTTGAGGAGTTTCTAAAGTAATGGTGACTACCTGTTGAGTATCTGTAGGATTAAACAGGGGAGTAGTTAGATCATAATGAACGCCATAATTACCATGGGATTGATAAGCAGTATCAGGATAGCGAACGGCTAATTCGGCGGCTTGAATTTGACGGGTTCCCAAGGTGCCGCTTCGGATGGTACTAATTACATAAGAAATGGCTTTTCCGGGTTCAGGAATAGTTAGGTAGTTAGCGGCTTCATCAACTAAATCGGCTTGCCATTTAGAACCCTTTTGTACTCCAGCGACTCGACTATAAACTAACTGACCAGTGGTTTGTTCGGGTGGAGTGGGTAAGCGATCGCGAGGCTGTGCTAAACCGCCATTATGGAGGAGATTTTGCCATTCTATTAATTCTGGCGATCGCTCCTTACCATCAGGGGACATCTTGGCATACATTGCCAAACTTGCCACATATACATGAGAAGGAGTGGGAGCAGTGCCACTGGTGGTACAATTGAGGCGCATAAAAGTCGATCGCCCATTGACCGGACGTTCCAAGCCTTTAACCGGAATTGGATGATTTAACAACATCCGCATTTCGCCGGGGGGAATTTCTAACTGAGAGGGAAAATCGGCTAGTCGGGTTCCCCGCATCACGGCATCAACGGCGCGAATACCGGGCCCAGAATAGACATTTCCCTGGGAATTATCAGCCATGGGCGGTTTCTCCTGAAAAGGGGCATCAGGTTCCAACAAATAACTCGCCACCGCCGGAATATGCACCCTCACAGGCTCGTTATGGGGGTTGTAGACCAAAATACCTATATAGAGGGTTTTGGACTCTGGTGGCGTATGTACGAAGTGATGGGCGAACAATTCAAACTCACCCCCCAGAGGATAATCAAGATGGGCTTCTGGGACAGCCTTACCATGAGGGGGAAATGTGGATAGCAAAATTCCCTCCTGCTTCACCCACTCCGGGCTGTTACTATTAAACATTGGGATATCGTCCAAAGCGCCGGGGAGAGGTCGCACTTCCCCCGGTTGAATGGCGACTGAATGTTCCCCTTGGGGGTTCAGAGCAGCCAATAGGGGGTTTTTAGGGGACTTCCAGGTTAATGATTGGGTAGTTACCTGGCTTTTCACCGGAACTACCACGGACACCCGAAACAAGATCCCCGCCAAAGCGCCGCCTAAAGCTGCGAGTGCGACAATGAAAATAGAGGTGATGAGATTGAAAACTCGATCCTTCATTTATCCTGAGATTTTTAGAGTTCCAAATTGTTAATTGATTATGTCCTATTCACCACAATTCCTGAGCGGCAGCGAAATTCGTCAGAAATTCCTCAATTTCTACGCCGAACGTCAGCATAAAATTATGCCTAGTGCTTCTTTGGTCCCAGAAGATCCTACGGTCCTGCTCACTATCGCGGGAATGCTACAGTTTAAACCGATATTTCTAGGACAGCGACCCAGGGAAGTTAACCGCGCCACTACGTCCCAGAAATGTATCCGCACCAATGATATTGAAAATGTAGGACGCACGGCGCGCCATCATACTTTTTTTGAGATGTTGGGTAATTTCAGCTTTGGAGACTATTTTAAAGAACAAGCGATCGCTTGGGGATGGGAAATTTCTACGGAGGTATTCGGACTGCCGCCAGAACGTTTAATTGTTAGTGTATTTAAGGAGGATGACGAAGCGTTTGCGATTTGGCGAGATCAAATTGGCATCCCTCCCCACCGCATTCAACGTATGGGTGAAGAAGATAACTTTTGGAAATCTGGACCGACGGGACCCTGTGGCCCCTGTTCGGAGATTTATTATGATTTCCACCCAGAAAGAGGGGATGACCACATCGACTTAGAAGATGATAGCCGATTTATTGAATTTTACAACCTGGTTTTTATGCAATATAACCGGGATGCTGATGGCAACCTGACCCCTTTACAAAATCAGAATATTGACACGGGTATGGGGTTAGAAAGAATGGCGCAAATTCTGCAATGTGTGCCAAACAACTACGAAACTGATCTGATTTTCCCGATTATTAAAACGGCGGCGGATCTGGCGGGTATTGATTACGCTAAAAGTGATAATAAAACTAAGGTTTCTCTGAAGGTGATTGGAGACCATCTGCGGGCGGTGGTTCATCTGATTGCTGATGGGGTAACGGCTTCTAATGTGGGGCGGGGTTATATTCTGCGGCGCTTAATTCGGCGGGTAGTACGTCATGGGCGCTTGATTGGTATCAGGGGGGAATTTACTACGCAAGTGGCGGAAACGGCGATTAGTTTATCCCAAGATGTTTACCCGAATACCCGTGAACGGGAAAGGGTGATTAAGGGGGAATTGCAACGGGAAGAATCGCGGTTTTTGGAGACTTTGGAAAGAGGAGAGAAACTGCTGGCAGAATTGTTGGAAAAACAGCCCGAGCAAATTTCGGGTCAGGATGCTTTTGTTCTCTATGATACCTATGGCTTCCCCCTAGAATTAACTCAGGAAATAGCTGAGGAAAATGGTTTGACTGTTGATGTGGAGGGTTTTGAGGCGGAAATGTCTGCCCAAAGAAAGCGATCGCAAGCAGCCCATGAAACTATTGATTTAACTGTTCAGGGTAGTTTGGATAAGTTGGCGGAACAGATACACCCGACAGCATTTTTGGGCTATGATTTCCCGGACTCTGAGGCGACGGTGGAAGCGGTTTTAATTGCTGGTAAATCGGTGACGGAAGCGGTGGCGGGAAGTGAGGTGCAAATTGTGCTTGACCAAACTCCTTTTTATGGGGAGTCTGGGGGACAAATTGGCGATCGCGGTTATTTGACTACTTCTGATGTGATTGTCCGGGTTGATGATGTTAAAAAAGATTCGGATATTTTTATTCACTTTGGTAGGGTGGAAAGGGGAACTTTAACTGCGGGAATTACTGTTAATGCACGCATTGACCGCGCTTGTCGTCGTCGCGCGCAGGCTAATCATACGGCTACTCATTTATTGCAAGCGGCGCTCAAATTGATTGTTGATCCTGGTATTTCTCAGGCGGGTTCTTTGGTGGCTTTTGACCGCCTACGGTTCGATTTTAACTGTCCTCGTGCTTTGACAACTGAGGAGTTACAACAAGTGGAAAATCAGGTGAATAGTTGGATCGCGGAAGCACACCCGGCGACGGTGACACAAATGGCTTTAGAGGAGGCTAAAAATAAGGGGGCGATCGCTATGTTTGGCGAAAAATATGCGGCGGTGGTGCGGGTGGTTGATTACCCGGGTGTATCTATGGAGTTGTGCGGCGGAACTCATGTGACTAATACGGCGGAAATTGGATTATTTAAGATAGTTTCGGAAACGGGAATTGCGGCGGGTATTCGGCGCATTGAAGCTGTAGCCGGACAGTCGGTTTTGGATTATTTGAATGTCCGAGATACGGTGGTTAAAGAATTGAGCGATCGCTTGAAAGCTAAACCGGAGGAATTACCAGAAAGATTCACTAATTTACAGGCGGAGTTAAAAACGACTCAGAAACAGTTGGAAGCTGTGAAAGCAGAGTTGGCGATCGCACAGTCTGACCAATTATTATCTACTGCTGAAAGGGTGGGAGATTTGCCAATTTTGGTGGCGGAACTTCCCGGAGTTGACGGAGAGTCCCTGAAAACGGCGGCGGAACGTTTACAGCAGAAATTAGGTGAAAGTGCGGTGGTTTTGGGGTCGGTAAGTGATGGTAAGGTTAGCCTGGTGGCGGCTTTTAGTCCGGTGGTAATTAAGGATAAGAAGTTGCAGGCTGGTAAGTTTATAGGGGCGATCGCTAAATTATGCGGCGGTGGCGGTGGCGGTCGTCCGAATTTAGCCCAAGCTGGCGGACGCGACCCTAGTAAATTACCGGAGGCTTTATCAACAGCAAAATCTCAGTTAATTGAGGCATTGAAATAGTTATTTAATCAGGTGGGTAAAATGCCCACCTTTTTTAGGGCTACAGGTTCAACAAAAATTAATCAAGATAACTAATTAAGTGCCTAAATTTGTGTTATAATTGGCTGCCATAATTTACCGATAAAGTCAAACCATGAAAATCAATCAACTAGAATATTACGATGAAGAATATCAATGGAGACTTGCACCCATAGATTTATTAGAAAATTGTAACCTACTGGTGGGGGTGTCTGGCGCTGGAAAAACAAGAATATTAAAATCTATCTATAGTTTAAAAGCCATAGCCAATGGCGCGTCTTTAAATGGCGTTAGCTGGAGTGTTAGTTTCTCCACCAAAGACAATCATCAATATCTGTGGACTGGTAAATTTCAAACCAAAGAAAATTTAACCCCTATTGATAGTGATTCTGAGAAAGAAGAATCGGTTAGAATTCTTGAAGAAACTCTACAATTAAATGAAAATATCATTGTGGAGAGAACACCAGAACAGATAATTTTTCAGGGAGTCAAAACCCCTAAGTTATCGCCTTTTGAGAGCGTCATTGAATTATTAAAGGAAGAAGATATTATTATTCCAATTAAAGAAGAACTAGACAAAATTATATTTACTGATTCAGAACGTGATTTTGATAAAATATGGAGATTGCCAGTATCTGTCTTTAAAAAGCATGAAAATGCGTCTTTGTCATTTCTAAAGGAAAGTGATTTACCTATTTTTATTAAATTGGCTATTCTTTATAGAATACTGCCCGAAGAGTTTGCCAAAATCAAAAAAACTTTTATCAGTATCTTTAATAATGTCGAAGATATCCAAGTCGAAACTTTAAAAGATGAGGATATTCCTATGGCATTATCCCGATTATTACAAGAGGCTACGATTGTTAGTATCAAAGAAAAAGGAGTCGAAAAATGGATTGATAATATTTCATCAGGAATGTTTAAAACGTTGATGTATATAAGTGAATTATATTTGTCTCCTAATGATGGCGTGATTCTGATTGATGAATTTGAGAATAGTTTAGGAGTTAATTGCATTGATCGGGTCACGGAGTTAATTTTAACGGATAGACAATCTCAATTTATTCTGACCAGCCATCACCCTTATATCATTAATAATATCAGTCCTGCATATTGGAAAATAGTCACTCGTAAAGGGGGTTTAGTGACTGTGAAAAGTGCCAAAGATTTTCATATAACAGAATCGAGACAAAAGGCTTTTATTGATTTAATCAATGTGCTGCAAGATGAACAAGAAGATGAGGAAGATTAATGAATATTTACTTCTTAGTAGAGGGAAATAGCACGGAAAAAAAAATTTATCCCAAATGGCTGTCATATTTAGTTCCTGAATTAACTAGAGTTAAATATCATGACCAAGTTCAAAAGAATAATTATTATCTGATAAGTGGAGAAGGCTATCCGGCTATTTTGCATGATGGTCTTGATAACGCTATTGACAAAATTCGGGAAACCAACAATTATGATTATTTAGTGATTTGTGTGGATGCTGATGAAGAAACTGTGGATGCAAGATTAAATGATGTTCAAAAAAAGAGCCAAGATCGAAATATAGGCAATACTAAAATTAAAATTATTGTGCAAAATCGTTGTATAGAGACTTGGTTATTGGGAAATCGCAAAATTTTTGATTCCCGACAACCTTTAGAATCTCCATTATTAGATTATGTGAATTATTATGATGTTTCTCAAGATGATCCGGAAGCTATGGGTAGCTATAATAATAAAAATCATGCTGAGTTTCACGGTGAATATTTAAAAGAAATTTTCCGAGCCAAAAATATATGCTACACTAAAAGAAACCCTGGGGATGCTAGAGAGAAACATTATTTACAAGAATTGCAAAAAAGGACAGCATTTAATGGTCAGCATTTAAAAAGTTTTCAAACTTTCTTGAGTTTTTGTGAAATGATTAAAACCCAAATATCTACATAGGTGGATATTCGGTAGATAATTCCTGGGGTGGGGTAGCGGTTAGATGGAGATTTGCGCCAGTTTGAGGATGCTGGAAACTGAGAGAATAAGCGTGTAAATAATATCCACAATCTCCGGGAAATGTGCTATGATGGTTTGAGGTTGGGTCGGTTATGCGTGGCTTTCCGCCAATGGTATAAAGAGGATCTCCCACTAGGGGAAATCCGGCGGCGGCGAGGTGAATGCGGATTTGATGGGGTCTACCTGTGAGAATGGTTACTTGTACGATCATTTTATCGCTGTCTCGCCGAATTACTTGACAGTTACTTTCGGCGGATAATCCGGTTTCTGTCGCGCCGTAAATATAGCCGATAATGGGATGGGGAATTTTGCCGATCGCACAATTAATACTAAAATAATCCCTGGGACTACAACCTTCAGCTAAGGCTAAATAAACCTTAGTAATTTGTCGCTGGCGCATTTGTTTGGTTAAATACGATCGCCCTACGGTAGACCTCGCCAACAACACGAGTCCTGATGTTCCCCTACCTAAGCGATGAATTGGTATCGGTGTATCCTGGGGATATTTCCTTTGTAATTGTCGCAGTAGGGTATGTTCCAAAAAACCCCCACCAGGTATCACTGGAAGTCCTGACGGTTTCGCAACTACTAAAATATCTGCATCCTCATAAATTACCTGGAAAGATAAAGGAACATCCGGTTCATTCCAAGGAGGTCGATGATAGGCGAGTTGCTGTCCGGCTTGAAGTTCTATGTCTGCTGTCGCTGGCTTTCCATCTAACCAAATCTGCTGGTTATTAATGCGATCGCACCATTCATTTCTACTGGAATGGGTATATCGCTTGCTATAGTAATCCAAGACAGTTAATCCGGCGCTAAGGCGATCGACTTGTTCGCGATAAATCCAACCTGAATTTAACAATTAACTCTCTGATCAAGACATGAGGTTAAATCTATCACAAAATCATCAATTTGTCAACCCATAACCATATACTAGATGATTACCCGATATGGATTCAGGCTGCTAATTGATGTTACCAGAGGTTAGTATCAACCGCCCACCGTGACCACAAGAATTTTACAGATGAGATAACCTCCGATTAATTTACTGCGGTGGTTTTAGGAGGGTTTGTACCTGTTCAAGTAATACTGTAGGAATTTGGCAAATACCCCCTTGTTCCAGTACACCCCAAGTCATTTCTAGCCAAGGTTCCCGTTTATGGATTACCTCCTCTATTTCCAAAGAACTATGCACCACTGCTAGACATTTTAGATTACCGCGATCGCGACAAAACTCATGCCAAGGAGCAATTTCTTCTGGCTGTGAACTAATCACTAAATAATGAGTACAGGCTTCTAATAGCGGTACTTTTTCCGGCTGCACTTTACCACCTACATCTACCAAAACTAAAGTTTTTTGACGACGTAGATTAAGAATAGCTTGACTATGATGCTCGAAAAATTTATCAGTTATCCCACCCTTATAAGCCAGTTTATAGGCTTCGCGATCGCTTGATTTTGTCATCTCCCCCAACTCCAAAATCCAATTACCTTCACCATCCCAGTGAGCCCTCTGTAAATATATGTCAGAATACTGAGTTAATAGGGTGCGGAATAGTGCGTGGGAGAGGACAGATTTACCGCTGTCAGGTGGTCCTACAATCATCATGGCTGGACACAAACGCGGGGGTAAATTTTCCTGTAAATCGATAGATAAAACCTGTCCGACCTGAGTTTGTCGGGAGTGGGTGGAAACTACCACCGCACCTAAACGCGGATCGTAGCAAGCCACCCAAGCAGCCGGGTGTAGTTCATGAATTAGATAGCCATAAAGCCAGATCGGACCACGCCCTGAGATAACTATACCACCTTTATAGTCAATGTGGGGAGGTAAAGTCTGGTCTCTCAAATCTTCCGGGGAAATTAGGCGGTCTTTAGTTACCAATTCAATAGACAGAATCTGATAACTTAACCCTTGTACAGACCGGGATTTACTTAAAGTTAATTTAATCGCTGATTCAGCAGACTGGGGCATTTTTTTTAACCAACACATTCAGCTACAAATATTGTAGAGTATTATGGCATGGCAATTGAAGAGGGTACTTCTACAACAAATTAGTATGTTTACTTATCCACCTAGTCCGGCGATTTTGCAATGGTTGAGTCAGGGACAGTTTCCTAGCAGGTTACATAGATCAGTCCGACTGTGGTTAATACTCGATCGCCTTTACGGAGGACAATTTAATTGGGTTAAATCTCTATCTCAGCCATTTCGTTATAGCCAATTACGCGATCGCCTATTTTCTCTCAGTCATAGCAAAGGCGAAACTTTATCAGCCCAAGAATTAACCGGAAATTGTTCTGACCCAAAATGTTTATGTCATCAGTCACTTAGTACCATATTAATCCATAGTAACTTACCCCAAAGTTTGAGTGAATGGGTAACGGAAACATCCCAACGCACAGGCTTATCTGTGGCGGAAATTAAAACTCAGTTAGATTACTGTCCTTTTGCTACAGTTCACCGTTCATTACGAGACGATTTAACCCTGTTAGCATCCCAGGGATGGTTAAAGTATAGAACCCGCCAAGGCTATTATTCTTTACCTCCCCAACAGTTACCCAAGCCACCTATGCAAACTCACCCTAACCGCTACTTTGAACAACTATCTTCGAGTCAAAAATCGCATCTTATCTATATATTAGAATCTGTCGCTTTTGTACAGCCAGATATTGACATTGCCATTAATAGTTTATGGGAGGCATTTACCGACTCCCCGACTAACTCATCTGGTTCTTTCCTAGAGCCAAATCGTCGGATTTTTCTGCATTTTGACTATATTCTGTCCGCAGAAATCCAGGAAAAAGTAGATGATTACCAACAACAAATTGAATCTTTATGGTATAATCATAATGGCGGCGTAATTCAATTTAAAACCTGGGTAGCACGGGAAAATAGGGCAGCTTTAGTTACAGTGTATCCTGTGTGTTTACACTATGCTAGACGCGCTAAGTATCTGAGTGCTTATGGAGTTGATCCTTGGGGTGCAATGACTTGGCATAATTATCGACTCGATCGCATTTTGTCTCCCCAATTGAGGATTTTATCCTGGGATGATCCAGAAGTTCCTCAAGTTCTCCAGAAACAGCACCAAACTGGTACACTTCCTAATCCGGGATGGATTGAAGAAGAACTAGAGCAAGCCTGGGGGTTTAATTTTTATCTACCTAAAGCTCTATTGATTGTGCGCTTTCCTGTAGACTTTGCTAGTAATTATGTGGATGATACTGTGAGACATTCAACTTTCCAAAAAATGCCTTATTCGGAATTATTTAAATCCGTTGATACCCAGGTTGATAATAGGGAAGAAAGACAACTGATCAAGAATATTTTGCGCCAACGTTCTCCTGATGATGCCTACTATCAAGCATGGGTGCGGGTCGGTGATATTAACATAGTTATGCGACTGCGAGACTGGCGACCCAAGGGAGAAATAATTGCACCAGTTGTCCTACGTCAACAAATGTTAGAGGAGGTAGAAGCAGAACGTTTGCATTATCTTCAGTAATTCAGTAATTAACAGGCTGATTAAATGTGCCATACATTATCAAATTTACCTATCTAATATCAGGCTATGGTCTCAATTTCTAGCTATTCTAAACAAGAGTTAATCATCCATAAACTGCGCCATCATATTCACAGTGCAGCGGCTGAGTTTGCGATTTCTCCCGAAATTGCGGGAGGGATTATTTTAGATGAATTACAACGGCGAGGTTTTAAAGATGATATCGAGGAAATTATTGCCAGAATTTTACCTCGGTTAGTTTATTGGGCTAACTGGTCTATTGGGGTGGCTCAATTTAAACCCAAAACGGCGGAATTAGTCTATAGTGAATTATTAGAGGATTATCCGAGACCCGCAGCCCTTGTGCGATCGCTTCTTGATGATGCTGTATCCTGTCGTTTAGTCGCCGCCTATTGTCGTTATATTATCAACCTTTGGAAGCCAGTATATCCCCAGGCTGAAAATACTAATATTGACCAAAATGGCGCTCGTTTGTTAGGAACCCTGTACTCCTTAGAAGCTACAGGAACTTGGGGAGTCAATGATAACCCGATATTTAATGACCGAGGAGAAGGTATAGTTTCTAGTATGCCCAAAATTAGGCAATTAATTCAGGATTAAAAACCTCGATTAATTAGTTAGTTTGGCGGGAAAATTTAGCCAATCACTTGCTAAAAATCCCAAAATCTGCTAAACTGAAAATCAAATGATATACTGGGCGCGGTTTGTGACTAAAGATACCGAAGACCAATTAAACCCGTCCCCTGATAGCCGGGGAGACCTGTGGGACTCAAGCCATACCCCCGACTCGGAGATAGCAGAAACCAGTAGGCGAGAAAGACAAAAAGCCCTTGATAGCATAGAGTCTAGCCTACGTCCCGGACAAGATGCGATGGGTAAATGGAAGGGGGGACGGTTGGCGGTTTCTGCAGTTCCTGGTGCGGGAAAATCGACGGGAATGGCTGCTGCGGCAGCTTTAGCGATCGCTCGTCATCAACTCAACCCCCAACGCCAATTAATCGTTGTCACCTTCACCCGTGCCGCCGCCAGTAATATCCGCGCCAAAATTCGCCAACACCTCAACAATCTCTCCATTTCCCCGGTCGGCTTCGTGGTGAATACCCTGCACGGACTAGCGCTATACATTGCGACCAATCACCCGGCATTGTCAGGCTTAGACCTAGAAAATGCCACCCTAGTCGTCCCCACCTCCAGCCACCGCCTAATCCGCGCCTGTGTTGAACAGTGGATTACCCATAATCCCCGCCTGTACGAAACCCTAATCGAGGGATGTCAATTTGACTCAGAAGAAACCGAAAGATGGCGGCGGCGATCGGTTTTGCGTACTGAAGTTTTACCAGAGTTAGCCTTGAAAGTTATTCATGAAGCGAAAAGTTCTGGCTTAACTCCTGACCAGTTGCGAAGGTTAGGGGAAAAAATCCCGGACGATTACCAAATTATGAATATAGCGGCTGGCTTATATGATAACTATCAAGAACTGTTACAAAAGCAGCAATTAATTGATTATGACGAAATGATTTTAGGGGCTTTGCGGGTCTTGGAAAATCCCCAGATCCGTCAAAGTTGGCAACAGCGAGTATTTGCGGTATTTGAAGACGAAGCCCAAGACTCTACCCCTCTGCAAAATCAACTCATAGAAATTTTAGCCCAAGATAGTGGTAATAATTCCGATTTGGCTAACTTAAACTTAGTGCGAGTGGGAGACTCAAATCAAGCGATTAACTCAACATTTACCCCCGCCGACCCGGTTTATTTTCGCCAATTTTGTGAAAACTGCGAAGCCTTGGGAAGGTTAGCGACTATGGATAGGGCGGGACGTAGTAATCAGATTATTATTAAGGCTGCTAACTTTGTATTAAAGTGGGTAAATGATAAATTTTCTGAGTTTCCAGAACTGCCGTTTAGGGCACAGGATATTCGCCCAGTTGACCCGGATGATCCCCAAAAAAATGCTAACCCTGAACCCCACGGACAAGGAGTAGAAATATATCAGCCTGAAAGCATTTATGATACTGTTAACCTCATTTTTAAACGAATTTTCTCCATTTTTCAGCAGCACCCAGAGGGAAGTTTTGCAATTTTAGTCCGAGAAAATCGCCAAGGGGAATTTATCGCTAAGGCGCTACGCCAACCTCAAGAATATGAGGTAGAGGTGAACTTGAGTGATTATCCGATTACGATATTTGACGCTTATGAAAGCGCTCGTCAGTCTCATATTCCTAGGGAAATGTTGCAGTTGCTGCAATTCATACACCGCCCCCATTCTCCTAATTATTTGAAGGCTGCTCTGAAAGTATTAAGCGATCGCCATCGTATTCCCAACCAAGATTTTAACATCCTAGCAGCACAGCCGGAACAATTTTTATATCCGGGCCCCCTCTCACCTCCTCAATCAGAAAATGTCAGCCGCTGTCGTCAACTCTGCTGTAGCCTAATTAAAGCCCGTTTTGAACTTCCCGTTTATGAATTAATTTCATTTCTCGCCCTCGCCTTACAATACGAAAAAAGCGAACTCGCCAGCGCCGATAAACTCGCCACTAGAATTTCTCAGCATACCGCCGGAAATCAAACCTTATCGGCGATGTTAACCACTTTAGATGAAATCGTTAGTTCCGAAAAATTTGACACTATAGAAACAGACGAAGAAAATTCGGATGATAGTATTTTTACCCGTCCCGGTCAGGTGACAATTATCACCATGCACAAAGCCAAAGGACTAGACTGGGATTATGTATTTCTGCCATTTTTACATGAAAAAAACATCCCCGGAAACCTGCGAGTTAATCCCCAAAAACGATTTTTAGGAGATTTTACCCTGCCGGAAGTCGCCCGCGCCCAAATTCGCGCTTACCTTCATAATTACCAGCAATTACCCGATATAACTACCGCCTGGGAACAGGCGAAATATCTAAAAAATGCTGAGGAATATCGCTTACTTTATGTAGCCATGACTAGAGCTAAACGGCTGTTATGGATGTCCGCAGCCCAACTGGCTCCCTATTCTTGGCGCAAACCAGAAAATCAGCAAAAACAAGCACCATGTCCGGTTGTAACTGCCTTAAAAACAGAATTTCCCCATAATTTCATATCCAGGAGCTACAATGAAGATAATTAATTAGGTATCCCCGTGTAATTCATCAACTTTAAAGAGTCAACTCTCAACTATTTCCCATTATGTTGAAGTTTAACCTACCTTTACTGTCACTTTTCTTTTCCGTCGCTACCTGGCTGAATGGTTGTACTCAGGAGCCACCTTTTGAATGCACAGATGCGATCGCTTGTGTTACCATTAACCGAGGAGAACCTATCAAAATAGGGGTTCTGCAAACTCTGAGTGGGGGAACTGCTCCAGGTGGTATTGATCAAGTCCGTACCATTCAACTGGTGGTAGAACAACGGGGAGATATATTAAATCGTCCCATTCTTCTCAAGGTTAAAGCAGAATTTATCATTGAAATTCCAGTCAATTAATAATTAATAATTAATAATGGTAGGGGCGGGTTCTGCTGTCAATTCTCCATCCCCACGACCATATCAATAAACCCGCCCCAGCGGATAATTAATAATGGTAGGGGCGGGTTCTGCTGTCAATTCTCCATCCCCACGACCGTATTAATAAACCCGCCCCA
>NZ_JARPLC010000053.1:4074-7282 GCF_032350395.1 Limnospira sp. PMC 289.06 | reverse complement strand
GATAATGAATAATGGTAGGGGCGGGTTCTGCTGTCAATTCTCCATCCCCACGACCATATCAATAAACCCGCCCCAGCGGATAATGAATAATGGTAGGGGCGGGTTCTGCTGTCAATTCTCCATCCCCACGACCGTATTAATAAACCCGCCCCACCGTTTATGTTGAGAAACCGGGTTTCTTGGCCTCTGTTTGGGGGCTGTTAATATAACTCATATTTGAGTAGAGTGCAGGGTAGGGCCCCATTGTATAGGGGTATCCGTTGGGAAGTTCTTAATCCAATGCGCTTTGATAGGGCTTTGTTTCCGGTAAAGATAAACGCCGTCCACCCCTTAAAGCGTTGTTTGAGAATATCCCCAAGTTGCTGATATAAATCTCCCAACTCCTCCACATTTCCCAAACGTTCCCCATAGGGAGGGTTGCAGACAATTAACCCATTATCCCCCGTCGGTTCCACCTGTGATAGGTCTGCCTGCCATAAGCGAATGTGACTATCTACCCCGCACTTTTTGGCATTATAATTGGCTTGGGCGATCGCTTCCGAATTATGATCGCATCCTCCGATAGAAATCTGCAAATCTTCCCGACAACTAGCTTCCGCCTCCCGGACTAACTCCTTCCACAGAGACTCATCAAAATCTGACCACTTCATCAAAGCAAATGTTTCACGAAATAGCCCTGGTGCGACGTTGAGGGCTTTCAAAGTCGCTTCTAGGGGGAGAGTTCCAGAACCGCATAAAGGGTCTAAGAAAGGGCGATCGCCTTGCCATTGTGCCAAATGCAATAACCCCGCCGCCAGACTTTCTTTAAGGGGGGCTTTTCCCACCGCCGGACGATATCCCCGTCGATGTAGACTAGGACCAGAACTATCTAGGCTGAGGATGCCATGATTACCGTTTATATGCAGATTTATGTGTAGATCAGCATCTAAAACATCCACTGTTGACCGCTGACTAAACTTGTCTCGCTGTTGATCAACGATCGCATTTTTCACCTGTAAAGCCGTAAAATGGGTATGATTCAACTGTCGATTTTTACCTGTACAGTGAACCGATATAGTTTGATAGGGTTTAATATATTCTTCCCAATCTATTTTCTGGACTTCCTGATAAAGGCGATCGCTGTTCGGACTGGGGAATTTGGCTATGGGAACCAACACCCTAAAAATCGTTCTTGACCATAGATTAACCCGATAAAGTAAGCGGCGATCGCCACTAAAACCCACCCCCGCAAAGTCCGGCTTTACCTCTCTCGCGCCCAGACTTTCCAACTCATCAGCCGCCACCGACTCCAACCCATGAGCCACCGTCGCAAAATACTCAGACATTCAACTACAATTTAAATTTTTACCGGAATATTTACTAGGTGCAAATACTAATCCCATCATGGGAATTTACCATCAAACCCACAATTATATATCATTTTTCCTCAAATGCAAGCAGCCCCAAAAATATCTGTAATCAAAACCGAATCAGACAAAACCCATATATAGCAATCCTAATTAACCATATATAAGGGGGAGCGACCATTAGACATGATCGCCCCATTTCACCCACACACCACATATGGAATGAAGCATATTTAGCAGAGACATTAGTATTCTTTTTTCAGAAAGGACACCGGCGACTGGCCGTGTTTCGTCTCGGTGTCCTGACTGGTTCGCTCCTCACACGCTTGTAACTCTAGCCAACCCCCATAGTTTTGTCAACACTTTTATCAAAAAAAATTTTGATGAATGCCCAAAACCCTTACCGAATAGGTAATTTTTATATTTCCCCACACCGTTAGCAATGGACGTTTGCTTAGACCCATTCAGCAGCAAATAGGGGGGAAGTCCCCACATATTCGATCAATTATCGCTGTCCTAAAGCGAGCCGCCCAGGTTGTCCAACCAATTAAGAATCAGAGGATTAACCACAGTTGGCCGTTCATCGTGGGGACAGTGGCCAGTTTCGGGAATAGAAACAAACTCAACCGATGCACCAGTTGTAGCTAAATCCCGATAAATATCAGCACCCTTAATCGGAGTCCAGGGGTCATTTTCCCCCCAGATTACTAATAGAGGACGCTGTAATTTTGGCAAAAGTTCCGAGGGCCGAGACCCAGGGGGGGCGCTTAAAATGGAAGCAAAAACCTGTTGTGCGCCGACATCATTAGAGGGTTCATAGAGTAAATCCACCAACTCATCTGTGATGGCTTCTCGGTTTCCGTAGACTTGGCGGAGGGTATTGCGGATGCGGTGTTTTTGGCGGACTTGGTTAAACACAAGGGGCCCAATAGCGGGGGAAGCGACTAACTTAGTAAATGTTCCCATCACCACCCGGAGGGGAAAATTCAACTCTTCCGGGCGATGATTCAAGCCTCCGGCGCAGTTTAACAGGACAGCGCCCCGGCAAATATCGGGATAATTTACTGCTACCATGAGACTAAGCAGGGCCCCAATGGAGTTACCGACAAAAACTGCAGGTTCTCCCACCTGTTCACTCCAGAAGTCCCGGAGCAATTCTTCCCATAGGTCCAAAGTATAATCAACGGCTGGTTTCCCAGAAGCCCCAAAACCCAATAAATCTAAAGCAAAGACCCGATATCCTCCGGCTGCTAAAACGGGGATATTTTGTCGCCAATGACCAATCGAAGCCCCAAACCCATGGACTAAAATCAGGGGTTGGCCTGTTCCCTGGACTGTATAGCGGATGGAGTGATTTTTCCAGGTCCAATCGAGAGACTCCAAACAACTAGGGACATTTACAGACGGTTGGGTTGCGGTCATATTATGAACTTTTGTAAACTCTGTGGTTTCATCATATCACAAAATAATTGATAATTGACAATAGATAATAAATGATTTGGTAGGGGCGGGTTCTGCTGTCAATTCTCCATCCCTACCGGGATATAAATAAACCCGCCCCACCCCACCGGATAATTGATAATAGATAATTGATGATTTGGTAGGGGCGGGTTCTGCTGTCAATTCTCCATCCCTACCGGGATATAAATAAACCCGCCCCACCCCACCGGATAATTGATAATAGATAATAAATGATTTCGTAGGTGGTGCGTCAGATTAATCAAATTTGCCGTTAACCCGCTAGGTTATCCTTCTGACGCACCCTACTAGATAACTTAATAAACCCGCCCCACCTCACCGGATAATGGATAATAGATAATAAATGATTTCGTAGGTGGTGCGTCAGATTAATCAAATTTGCC
>NZ_JARPLC010000053.1:0-4065 GCF_032350395.1 Limnospira sp. PMC 289.06 | reverse complement strand
TTCTGACGCACCCTACTAGATAACTTAATAAACCCGCCCCACCTCACCGGATAATTGATGATTGATAATTATTAATGGATAATGGATAATGGATAATGGATAATGGATAATTGATGATTGATGATTGATGATTGTAGTGGTGCGTCAGATTAAGAAAATTTGCCGTTAACCCGCTAGGTTATCCTTCTGACGCACCCTACGAGATAACAGATTGATAATTTTAAATTGAGGGATATGATTAGACTAGAAGATATAACTCGTGGTACAATTATTAAAGGGATTTTGCCGAGGGAAAATGTCACGGTTATTGATGCCAATTGGTGTAGTAGCGATGTGATTGAATTGACTTATAAAGATAGTCGGGGGAAACCTAATAATCAACTACTATTTAGGAGTGACCAAGAAACCTTAGAAATTGTGACTGATGGACAGCCTTGGAGTTTTAACGGAGATGGTGCTATATTTAGGCTGGTGTCGGAAGCGCACCGCATTCGCCTCGCCCATTTGTTTGACCCTCGGCTGGCTGTTCATACTTCTTTGGTGGAACCTCTCCCACACCAAATTGATGCGGTTTATAACCAAATGCTGAACCGTCAACCTCTGCGGTTTCTGTTGGCGGATGACCCGGGGGCGGGTAAAACTATTATGGCGGGATTATTTATCCGGGAATTGCTAATTAGGGGGGATTTACAAAAGTGTTTAATTGTCTGTCCGGGGAGTTTGGCGATACAATGGCAGGATGAATTATATCAGAAGTTTCACCTACCTTTTGAAATTTTAACGAACGATCGCCTTGAAGCAGCCCGCACCGGAAACGCCTTTACAGAAATTCCCCTATTGATAGCACAGTTAGATAAACTTAGCCGGAATCCTCAATTACAGGCGAAACTCAACCAAACTGATTGGGATTTGGTGGTAGTTGATGAAGCCCATAAATTGTCGGCTTCCTTTTTTGGGGGGGAAATTCGGGAAACTAAACGCTACAAATTGGGGAAACTTCTGTCGAGTTTAACCCGCCATTTTGTGCTGATGACCGCCACGCCACACAATGGAAAGGAAGAGGATTTTCAACTATTTTTGGCTCTGTTGGATGGCGATCGCTTTGAGGGGAAATTTCGGGATGGTGTCCATGTCTGCGATACCTCGGACTTGATGCGTCGTCTGATTAAAGAAAACCTGCTAAAATTTGATGGTCGCCCCCTGTTTCCGGAACGTCGCGCCCACACGGTAGAATATCGTCTTTCGGAGTTGGAAGCGATTCTATATAAACGGGTAACCGACTATGTGAAAGAAGAATTTAACCGCGCCGATACCCTCACCCAAAAAGGACGTAAAGGAACCGTAGGTTTTGCCTTAACCATTCTCCAGCGTCGTCTGGCTTCCTCTCCCGAAGCCATTTGTCAGTCTCTGAAAAGGCGGCGCGATCGCCTCCAAAAAAGACTGCGGGAAGAACAACTAATGCACCGAGAAATCAACGCCAAACTAGACCAGGGGATGGTGATTAATCAAGAAGATATTGATGATGATTTTGAAGACGCAGCCAGTAGCGAAAGGGAAAACATCGAAACCGAAGTTGTGGATCTAGCGACGGCTTCTCGGACTATTCAGGAATTGCAAACAGAAATCGAACATCTGCGCCAACTGGAAGATTTAGCCCAACGGGTGCGCCAGAGTGGGAAAGATTGTAAATGGGAACAATTATCCCAGGTAATTGAGGGGGAATTTTTTACCCCCAAACCCCACAATAGCGACGGGGAAATAGCACCGAAAACCTTGCCGAAACTGGTAATTTTTACCGAACATCGCGACACCCTTAACTATTTGCGCGATCGCATTAGAACCCTGTTAGGTCGTCCAGAAGCGGTAGTTACCATTCATGGAGGTATGGGACGGGAGGAGCGCAAAAAAGCCGAGGAAGCCTTTAAACAGGATGTTAATATCCAGGTATTGGTAGCCACCGACGCAGCCGGGGAAGGAATTAACCTACAACGGGCTTATCTTATGGTTAATTATGACCTACCTTGGAATCCCAATCGTTTAGAGCAGAGATTTGGGCGCATTCACCGGATCGGACAGACGGAAGTTTGTCATTTGTGGAATTTGGTAGCGGGGGAAACCCGGGAGGGGGATGTATATTTATCCCTGTTGCGGAAATTAGAAATTGAGCAAAAAGCCTTGGGGGGTCAGGTGTTTGATGTGTTGGGAAAAGCGATCGCCCAGGTAGAATTGCGGGAGTTACTCATTGAGGCTATTCGCTATGGCGATCGCCCTGATATTAAAGCCAAACAGCAGCAATTAGTTAGCGATCGCCTCAACCGGGAATATCTGCAAAAACTGATCGAAGAAAAAGCCCTCGCGAGGGACTCCCTAGACATCACCAGAGTCCAAGCCATTCGCGAAGACATGGAAAGGGCGCAAGCGCGGAAACTCCAACCCCATTTTATCGGCTTATTTTTCCAGGAAGCCTTCACCCGCTTGGGGGGAAACCTGCGCCCCAGGGAACCCCAACGCTATCAAATTACCCATGTTCCGGCGGTCATTCGTCATCGCGATCGCCAAATTGGACTCGCTGAACCTATACTTAACAGTTATGAGCGCATTTGCTTTGACAAGGACCTGATCAGCGTTTCGGGTAAACCCATAGCCGACCTGATTTGTCCGGGTCATCCCCTCCTTGATGCTACCCTAGACCTGATTTTAGAACGTCATCGGAATCTCTTGCGTCAGGGGACTATTTTAGTCGATGAAAACCCCAACTCTCAGACGGAGAGAATCTTAGTGTATCTTGAACATAGCATTCAGGATGCGCGCACCGACTCCAACGGACAGCGCCGGTTAGTTTCCCGTAGGATGCAATATGTAGAACTTTCCTGTAATCCGTTTACCGAGGACTTCCCCACTGTCTCGGAAGTCATTAATGGGGGATATGCGCCTTATTTGGACTATCGCCCCCTCACCGAAGACGAACAAAAGGCGATCGGCCAGATTTTACCCAGCCTCACCTTCCCACAGGACATCGAAAAACAGGCGATTAACTACGCCATCACCCACCTAGTCCCATCCCATTTGGCGGAAGTCCAGAAACCCAAACAGGAACTTATTGATAAAACCCTAGCAGCCGTAAAAGACCGACTCACCAAGGAAATTAACTATTGGGACCAAAGAGCGGTAGATTTGCGCCTTCAGGAGCAAGCCGGGAAACCCAACGCCAAACTTAACTCTACCAAAGCCCAGCAACGAGCCGATGAGTTAGCCACCCGCCTAGAAAAACGGCTCAGTGAACTCGAACTAGAAAGAAAACTTTCCCCTCAGCCGCCCCTGTTGGTAGGGGTAGCTTTAATCATTCCCAGCCACCGTCTGGCAGCCCGACAACCCCCCTCGCCGAAGATTTCCGACACTTTTTCCCAAAACCGGGAAGCGGTGGAATTAGCGGCAATGGAGGCGGTTATGCAGAAGGAAAGGGAGTTAGGCTATGAGCCGCGAGACGTTAGCGCCGAAAAGTGCGGTTATGATATCGAGTCTGTCATTCCCGAAACCGGACAATTGCGCTTTATTGAAGTGAAAGGACGCATTGAGGGGGCGCAAACGGTGACGGTAACAAAAAACGAGATTTTGACGGCTTTTAACCGACCTGATAGTTATATTCTAGCATTGGTGGAAGTTCCCAGCGATCGGCTGCGCTATGTGCGCCAACCGTTTCAACAAGAGCCCGATTTTGCCGCCCACAGCATTAATTATAATTGGCAAAAACTATGGGGACGGGGGGAAATTATGGACAATTGATAGCCCTCACCCCAAACCCCTCTCCCAACAGGGGAGAGGGGCTTTGCAAATTACCTCACCAATCCACCGAACCCCTATAATTAATAATTGTAGGGGCGGGTTCTGCTGTCAATTCTCGGACCCGACCGGGATATAAATAAACCCGCCCCACTCCACGGGATAATTGATGATTGATGATTGATGATTGTAGGTGGTGCGTCAGATTAATAAAATTTGCCGTTAACCCGGTAGGTTATCCCTCTGACGCACCCTACGTTAACTCGGACCCCACCGGGATATAAA